>CAYJPU010000027.1:6163-22622 GCA_964372105.1 uncultured Undibacter sp. | reverse complement strand
ACAGCGAGAAATGAACACGCTAGAGACCTTTTATGACCGAGAAGAAAAAGCTCAACCCCACCCTCAAGCTGGTGCTCGACATCGGGCCGCTGGTGCTGTTCTTCGCCATCAACGCGAAAATCGGCATCTACGCCGCCACCGGCGTCTTCATGGTGGCGGTGCTGCTCGCGCTGGCCGTGGCCTACGCGCTGACGCGGCGCATCGAGGTGATGCCGCTGGTCACCGCCGTGGTGGTGCTGATCTTCGGCGGGCTGACGCTGTTTTTCCAGGACGAGCTGTTCATCAAGCTCAAGCCGACCATCATCTACGTGCTGTTCGGCGGCGCGCTGGTCGGCGGGCTGATGTTCGGCAAGCCGCTGCTCGGCCTGGTGTTCGATTCCGTCTTTCATCTGACGGACGAGGGCTGGCGCAAGCTGACCTGGCGCTGGGCGTTGTTTTTCTTCGCGCTCGCGATCCTGAACGAGATCGTCTGGCGCACGCAGACCACGGACTTCTGGGTCAGCTTCAAGCTGTTCGGCGTGGTGCCGCTGACTTTCGTCTTCGGCGCGCTGCAATATCCGTTGCTGACGAAGTATCAGGCGGAGAAGAAGGACTAGGCGCCTGTCCTTGTAACCGCGGTTCCTCGGCAATAGCTGGAGACTGACGACACCGGGGCGAGAGGAAGGATATGGCAGTGTTCGACCGTGCCGGGACCAGTCTTTCGGAATGGCTCCCGGGCGTGCCGGACCTCGCCGAGCTGGTCAGCGGCTCGACCGTCAATCTCGCCGTCACCGGCTTGAGCCGCGCCGGCAAGACCGTGTTCATCACCAGCCTCGTCCACAATCTGCTCAGCGCGCTGCATCAACCGCACCGCATGCCGCTGTTGAAGGTGGTCGGCGACGGCCGTCTGGTCGCCGCCAGGCTCGCCACGGCTAAGACCGGCCGGCTGCCGCGCTTTCCCTATGAGCGCAACATCGAGCATATGGCGGCCAGTCCGGCCGACTGGCCTGCCCCCACCACCGACATCAGCGACATCGAGATCGATATCCGCTTCGTTCCTGCCGGCGCGCTCGGCTTCCTGCTCGGCCGGGTCGGCAGCGGCGTGGCGACCCTGAAGCTCAAGATCATCGACTATCCCGGCGAGTGGCTGCTCGATCTGCCGCTGCTGACGCAAAGCTACGCCGAATGGTCGCGCGCCACGTTGCAGCTTTGCCGCCGTGGCGTGCGCGCCGGCACCGCGCGCGATTTCCTCGCCTTCGTGGCCGACCATCGCCACGACGCGGCGGCAAGCGAGGACGACGCCAGGCGGGCGCACGAGCTTTACCGGCAACATTTGCAGGCCGCGCGCGACCAGTATCGGCTGACCTTCCTGCAGCCCGGCCGCTTCCTGGTGCCCGGCGCGCTGGCCGACAAGTCCTATATGTGGTTCGCGCCGCTCGATGTTCCTGACGGCGTCGAGCGCTTGACCGGCGGCACGCTGGCCGCGCTGATGGAGCGGCGGTTTGAGACCTACAAGAGCGAAGTCGTGACGCCGTTCTACAGCAAGCACTTCCGCAATTTTTCGCGGCAAGTAGTGCTGGTGGACGTCCTCGGCGCGCTGTTGGCCGGCCGCGAGGTGTTCGAGGACACGCAGTTCGCGCTCGACGCCATTCTGGAGAGTTTCCGTTACGGCAAGGGCGGCATCATCAGCCGCCTGCTGGGGAACGCGCGCATCGAGAAGGTGCTGTTCGCCGCCACCAAGGCGGACCACGTGCCCGAGGTACAGCGCGACCATCTCGCCGCGCTGCTGCGCAGCATGGTGGCGCTGCCGGTGCTCGACGTCAGCAGCAGCAACGCCGCGATCGATGTGACGGCGCTGGCGTCGGTGATCTCGACCGAAGAAGACAGCCTGGAGATCGACGGCCAGCGGGTCCAGGTCGTTGTCGGCAAGCCGGTCGGCAGCGACACCCGGGCGAAGTTCTTTATCGGCAACGTGCCGGCGCGGCCGCCGCGGCCGGAAGCCTGGGGCAAGCCGTTCCTCAACATCCCGGTGTTCGAGCCGCCGGTGATCGACGTGTCGCCGATCGACGGCATCGCCCATATCAATCTCGACGTGGCGCTCGACTATCTCGTCGGAGATCAATTGCGATGAGCAACCAAGGCGACGGCAACGGTCCCGACGACGGCCTGCGGCCGCGCGTGGTCGTGATGGAGAAAACGCGGGAGCCGGGCGCGGCCGCGTCTCTGGCGCCGCGCGTCATTGCGACCGAGCAGACGGGGCGCATCGTTCCCGCGGCGCCATCGGTGCCGCCGGCCGTGATCGCGCCGCGCCGCCGCCGTTACAGCCTGACGATCAAGCTCGGATTGACCGGGCTTGCCGCCGCCTTCATCGGCTGGCTCGGCATCGATCTCTATTTGTGGATCACGTCGGCCTTCAATGCCGGCACCGGGCTCGGCTGGGCGGCGGCCGCGGCGGCCGCCACCGGCATCGCCGCCGCCGGCGCAATCGTTATCCACGAGATGCGGAGCTATCTCGCCATCAGGAGCGTCGAGGCCAACCAGCACCGGCTGGCGCCGCCGTGGGAGACCATGCGGCCGGCCGACATGCAGAAGGCGATCCGCGCGGTGATCGCGGAGATCCCCAAGGACCGCGCAAGCCAGGCCGCGATCGAGGCGTTCCAGCGCAAAGTGCAGCCCCATCATTCGCCGGCGCAACAGATCGAGCTGTTGTCGCAGACGGTGATGACGCCGCTCGACCGCCGCGCCGAGGCGATCGTGCGCCGGGCGAGCGCGCGCGCCTTCGGCATCACCGCCATCAGCCCGACCGCGGTCACCGACGCCGTGTTCTTCATTGCCACCAGTGTGCGCATGGTGCGCGAGATCGCCGCCTGCTACGGCCACCGGCCGACCGCGCTGGCCACCGGCCGTCTGTTGCGGCGGCTGGTGACCGAAGCCGGCAAGCTCGGCGCGGTCGACCTTGCCGGCGCGGCGCTGTCGCAGCACATCGGCGGCGCCGTCCTCGAACGCGTGGCGACCAGCGCGGCCGAATCGACCTACGCCGCGCAGCGCATGGCGCGGCTCGGGCTTGTGACCATGGGGCTGTGCCGTCCGGTGCCGTTCCGGCCGAACGAGGTGCCGGGCATCCTGTCGTCGCTGGTCGGCAAGGTGTTTGCCGGGCGCGCCGAGGCCCGTCAGGACGAGCAGAGTTAACGCATCTTCGATTTCAGCGTGATGGCCGCGCCATCGACGACGAACTTGCCGTAGCCGTGATGGTGGATGGTCTTCGCGTTCTTCTGCTTCGGATCGCGCCAGGCCTGCACCACTTCCAGCACGAACATGTTATAGCGGTTCATCATCCGTCGATCGACGACCTTGCATTCCAGGTTGGCGAAGCATTCCGCGATCAGCGGCGCGCGCACCTGCGCGGCCGGCAGCGGCGTCAGGCCGAAGGCGTCGAACTTGTCGGTGTCGCGGCCCGAGCAGTTGCCGATCTTGACGACTGCGGCCGCCAGCTTGCGCGCCGGCAGGGCGATCACGCATTCGCCGGTCGTGCGCAAGGCGTCGAAGCTGTAGTGGGTCTCGCTGCAAATACAGGCGACCAGCGGCGGCTCGAACTCGACCATCATGTGCCACGACATGGTCATGACGTTGGGACGGTTCTTGCGCGCGGTGGTCAGCAGAACGACAGGGCCCGGTTCGAGCAGCGCATAGACCTCGGAGAGAGGCAGCGCCTTCACTTCAGCGCCTGCTCGATGGCCGGCATCAGCGCGCGCGCGAGATTGTCGGCGGTGACCGGCCCGACCAGCTTGTAGGCGATGCGGCCGTCGCGCCCGACCAGGAAGGTCTCCGGCACGCCGTAGACGCCCCAGTCGATCGAGGCGCGGCCGTTGTCGTCGCGGCCGGTGGCGACGAACGGATTGCCGTAGCGGTTGAGGAAGCGCCGCGCGTTGTCGGGCGAGTCCTTATAGTTGATGCCGACCAGTTGGATGCGCTTGTCCTTGGCCAGTTGCTCGAGCAGCGGCGCCTCGTCGTGGCACGGCACGCACCACGACGCCCACACGTTGACCAGCGTCACCGCGCCCTTGAAGATTTCGTTGGTGACGCCCGGCACCGCCTTGCCGTCGCGTTCCAGTCCGGGCAGCGGCGGCAGGTCGGTCTTCGGCGCCATCTGGCCGATCAGCGCCGAGGGAATGCGCGAGGCATCGCCGGCGCCGAGCCGGAAGAAGAACAGCGCCGCCAGCGCCAGAAACGCCAGCAGCGGCAGCAGCACCAGAATGGTGCGGCGGTTGCGCCCGGTGGTCTCAGGTGCGTCGGTCATCGTTCGTCCTCGCGGCGCGCGCGCCGCGTGACGCCGCGCGCTTCGAGGTCGCCGAGCACGCGCCGCTGCGTCCCGTAATCGAGCACGACCCAGGCGATCAGCGCCGCCACCACGAACACGGTCAGCGCGTAAGAGGCGATGATGAAGTCGGCGTGCGGGCCCAGTGTCATGAATGCGCCTCGGCTAGCTGCTGCGCCTGCATCAGCTGCATCGTGCGCACGCGCCGCCGCAAGATCTCGTTGCGCATGGCGGCGAGATGCAACGTGAAGAACAACAGCGTGAAGGCCGCCGCCATGATCAGCAGCGGCACCAGGATCGACGGGTCGATGGCTGCGCCGCCCATGCGCATGATCGACGCCGGCTGATGCAGCGTGTTCCACCAGTCGACCGAGAACTTGATGATCGGCAGGTTGACGGCGCCGACCAGCGACAGGATCGCCGCCGCACGCGCGCCGCGGCCGGGGTCCTCGGCGGTCCAGTACAGCGCCAGCACGCCGAGATAGAGCAGCAGCAGGATCAGCATCGAGGTCAGCCGCGCGTCCCACACCCAGTAGGTACCCCAGGTTGGGCGGCCCCACAGCGCGCCGGTGACGAGGCAGATGAAGGTGAAGGCGGCGCCGATCGGCGCGGCCGCCTTGCCGGCGACATCGGCCAGCGGATGCCGCCACACCAGCGTGCCGAAGGCGGCGACGCTCATCAGGCCCCAGCCCATCATGCCGAGCCAGGCGGCGGGCACGTGCAGGAACATGATCTTGACGGTGGCGCCCTGCTGGTAGTCGTCGGGCGCGCCGGCCGCGCGATAGAGCCCGATCGCGAACAGGATCGCGGTCGCGGCGGCGAGCCACGGCAGCAGGCGGTTCACAAGCGCCAGGAAACGCGTCGGGTTGGCGAGATCGATGATGGCCATTGGCGGCTATTTAGTCGCGTGCGGGGTTGCGGGCAACGCCATCACTCCAGACCGTGACGCAGCGCCGCGGCGGCGGCAACCGGCCCCAGCACCAGGCTCGCCAAGGACAGCGCGCAAAGAATGGTGAAAGGGGGGCCGAACGGCGCCGGACCGACGAGCGCGGCGTTGGCGGCGGCGACGCCGAAGATCAGCACCGGAATGGTGAGCGGTAAAATCAACACCGCCAGCAACAGGCCGCCGCGCCGCAGCGCGACCGACAGCGCGGCGCCGATCAGGCCGATGAAGGTCAGCGCCGGCGTGCCGGCGAGCAGCGTCAGCGCCACCACGCCCATGGCGCGCAGCTCGACATTGAGCATCAGCCCGAGCACCGGCGAGATCAGCACCAGCGGCAGGCCGGTGGTCAGCCAATGCGCGATCGCCTTGGCCAGCACCGCGAGCTCGAGCGGCATGCGGCCCATCATCAAGAGGTCGAGCGAGCCGTCCTCGTGATCGACGGCGAACAGCCGGTCGAGCGCCAGCAGGCTCGCCAGCAGCGCCCCGAGCCACAGGATGGCCGGGCCGATGCGCGCCAGCAGGTTGAGGTCGGGGCCGATGGCGAACGGCATCATGGCGACGACGATCAGGAAGAACAGCGCGCCCATCAGCGCGCCGCCGCCGACGCGCACCGACAGGCGCATGTCGCGCAAGAGGAGGGCGGTAAAGGCGCTCATCGGCGTTGCCCCGGTGCAAAACGCGCTCCCCTCCCCACACGCGCCCTTGCGCGTGGCGGGGAGGGGTCGGGGGTGGGGGGCGAATGCGTTGCGGCGCGCTCGGCCTTGGGGTCGATCCAAGAGCCCCCCACCCCGATCTCCATCGCATTCGCGCTGGAGATCGACCCTCCCCACCGCTTCGCGGGGGGAGGGAGGGCGCAAGTGGCTGGCACGCTCATGGAGCCCCCAACCGCATTTCGCGTGGACTTTCGAGCCCGATCGGCCCATGCGCCGCCGCGATGATCATGCCGCCGCCGGCAAGATGATCATGCATCAGCCCGGCCAGCCGCTCCTGCGACGGCGCGTCGAGCGCCGAGGTCGGCTCGTCCAAGAGCCAGATCGGCCGCTGCACGGCCACCAGCCGGGCGATCGACAGCCGCCGCCGCTGGCCGGCCGACAGGTAGGCGGCCGGCAGGCCGGCGAGGGGGCCAAGGCCCACCGCCGCCAGCGCCGGCTCGACCGATTCAGGACCGGCGCCCAGGAACCCGGTCCAGAACAACAGGTTTTCGGCGACCGACAGCGCGGGTTTCAGTGCGTCGTGATGGCCGAGGTAATGCGCCTGCTCCGGGATGCTGGCCTCCGGCTCGCCGCCCTCCAGCATCAGCCGCCCGCCTGCGATGCGCACCAGTCCGGCGATCAGGCGCAGCAGCGACGATTTACCGGCGCCGTTGCGGCCGGTCACCACCAAAGCGTGCCCGCCGGTCACGGAGAAATTCAGCCCGGCAAAGACGGCGCGGCCGCCCCGGGTACAGGCCAGATTGTCGGCGGAAAGCTGCATCAAGCGGCCGGGGTCCTGCGCGCCGGCTGCAGGTCTGCAATGCCGGTCTCCGGAAACCGAAATTTTCTGCGCATCTTTACAACTGTTCCAGTAGATATGGCGCGGCGCACGAAAAGACCTTATAAGCCCGCACCTGCGCCGTCACGAAATTGCACTTCGGCCGCAAGCCGTCGCGAACGGGGAAAACCCTGCTTTCCGAAGGGCTTGGACCGACCCACCGTCGATCTCCCGGGCCGGGAATGGAAACAGCCACATGACTTCGCTCGACAGCTTCAAATGCTGCAAGACCCTGAAGGTCGGCAGCAAGACCTACGCCTATTTCAGCCTCCCCATCGCCGAGAAGAACGGCCTTAAAGGCATCTCGCGCCTGCCGTTCTCGATGAAGGTGCTCCTGGAAAACCTGCTCCGGAACGAAGACGGACGCACGGTCACCAAGGACGACATCAAAGCGGTCGCCGAATGGCTGAAGACCAAATCGTCCGAGCACGAGATCGCGTTCCGCCCGGCGCGCGTCCTGATGCAGGACTTTACCGGCGTGCCGGCGGTGGTCGATCTGGCGGCGATGCGCGACGCCATGAAGCAACTCGGCGGCGACCCCAAGAAGATCAACCCGCTGATCCCCGTCGATCTCGTCATCGACCACTCGGTCGCGGTCACCTTCTTCGGCAACAACCAGGCGTTTAAGAAGAACGTCGACGAAGAGTACCGGCAGAACCAGGAGCGCTATCAGTTCCTGAAGTGGGCGCAGCGCTCGTTCGACAATTTCAGCGTCGTGCCGCCCGGCACCGGCATCTGCCACCAGGTCAACCTCGAATATCTCTCGCGCGTGGTCTGGACCAAGAAGGACAAGATCAAGTCCGACGGCAAGTCGGCGACGATGGAGGTCGCCTATCCCGACACGCTGGTCGGCACCGACTCGCACACCACGATGGTCAACGGCCTGTCGGTGCTCGGTTGGGGCGTCGGCGGCATCGAGGCGGAAGCCGCCATGCTCGGCCAGCCGCTGACGATGGTGCTGCCCGAAGTGATCGGCTTCAAGCTCTCCGGCAAGCTGAAAGAGGGCCTCACCGCCACCGACCTCGTGCTCACCGTGACGCAGATGCTGCGCGCGCGCGGCGTGGTCGGCAAGTTCGTCGAGTTCTTCGGCCCCGGCCTCACGCATCTCTCGATCGCCGACCGTGCGACGCTCGCCAACATGGCGCCGGAATACGGCGCGACCTGCGGCTTCTCGCCGGTCGACGAAGACACCATCGGTTATCTGAAGAACACCAACCGTCCGGCCGAGGTGATCAAGCTGGTCGAGGCCTATTCCAAGGCGCAGGGCATGTTCCGCGTGAAGACCACGCCGGACCCGATGTTCACCGACGTGCTCAAGCTCGACCTCGCCACCGTCGAGCCGTCGCTCTCCGGCCCGAAGCGCCCGCAGGACCGCGTGCCGCTGAAGGACGTCAAGGCCGGCTTCACCGGCTCGATGGACAAGGAGTTCAACAAAGGCGGCGAACTGCATAAGCGCACCGCCGTCGAGGGCAAGAACTACGATCTCGGCCACGGCGACGTGGTGATCGCGGCCATCACGTCCTGCACCAACACCTCGAACCCGAGCGTGATGATCGGCGCCGGCCTGCTCGCCCGCAAGGCGGCGGCCAAGGGTCTGACCGTCAAGCCGTGGGTCAAGACCTCGCTCGCGCCCGGCTCGCAGGTCGTTGCCGAATATCTCGAAAAGGCCGGGTTGCAGAAGGATCTCGACAAGGTCGGCTTCAACCTCGTCGGTTTCGGCTGCACCACCTGCATCGGCAACTCCGGCCCGCTGCCGCCGGAGAACTCCAAGGCCATCAACGAAGGCGACCTCGTCGCCGCCGCGGTGCTCTCGGGCAACCGCAACTTCGAAGGCCGCGTGAACGCCGACGTGCGCGCGAACTATCTCGCTTCGCCGCCGCTCGTCGTCTCCTACGCGCTCGCCGGCTCGATGTATGTCGACCTCGCCAAGGACCCGCTCGGCACCGACACCAAGGGCAAGAACGTCTACCTCAAGGACATCTGGCCCTCGAACAAGGAGATCAGCGCGTTCATCGCCAAGAACGTGACCAAGCAGATCTTCGCCAAGAAGTACGCCGACGTGTTCAAGGGCGACAGCAATTGGCGCAAGATCAGCGTCAAGGGCGGCATGACCTACGGCTGGGACAAGAAGTCCACCTACGTCCAGAACCCGCCCTACTTCGTCGGCTTGAAGAAGCAGCCGAAGCCGCTCGAAGACATCGTCGACGCGCGCGTGCTGGCGCTGCTGCTCGACTCGATCACCACCGACCACATCTCGCCGGCCGGTTCGATCAAGATCGACTCGCCCGCCGGCAAGTACCTCACCGGCAACAAGGTGAAGCCGGCCGACTTCAACCAGTACGGCACGCGCCGCGGCAACCATGAAGTCATGATGCGCGGCACCTTCGCCAACATCCGCATCAAGAACCAGATGGTGCCGGGCGTCGAAGGCGGCGTCACCGTCCACTATCCGTCCAAGGAGCGCATGCCGATCTACGACGCGGCCATGCGCTACAAGGCCGACAAGGTTCCGCTGGTGCTGTTCGCCGGCAAGGAATACGGCTCGGGTTCGTCGCGCGACTGGGCGGCCAAGGGCTCGGTGCTGCTCGGCGTCCGCGCCGTGGTGGCAGAGTCGTTCGAGCGCATCCACCGCTCGAACCTGGTCGGCATGGGCGTGATGCCTCTGGTATTCGAGGAAGGCACGTCCTGGAAGTCGCTCGGGCTGAAGGGCGACGAGCAGGTCACCATCCGCGGGCTGCACGGCGAACTCAAGCCGCGCCAGCGGCTGATCGCCGAGATCGTCGCCGGCGACGGCACGCTCAAGCGCGTTCCGCTGATTTGCCGCATCGACACCCTGGACGAACTCGACTACTTCAGGAACGGCGGCATCCTGCAATACGTGCTGCGTCAGCTGGCGGGCTGATCGGCTATTTCGTCCGGCGGCCCCATTAACGCCCCCGCGCCGCTCACCGCGAAGTGAGTGGCGGGTGATCGACGAGGCGACCTATAAGCGCCTCGTCGGGCAAGGGGGACGTGGGATCGGTATGAATAATCGCCACTTCGCCTTTGCGTTCGCGCTGCTTTGCGGCCTGAGTGGGCCGGTTTCGGCCGGCGAGCCGCGCGCCGTCATCGAACTGTTCACCAGCCAAGGCTGTTCGTCCTGCCCGCCCGCCGACAGACTGGTCGGCGAGTTTGCCCGCGATTCGTCCGTGCTGGCGCTGACGCTGCCGGTCGATTACTGGGATTATCTCGGCTGGAAGGACACGCTGGCGCTGCATGGTCATACCAACCGTCAGCGCGCCTACGCCGGCGCGCGCGGTGACCGCGAGGTCTACACGCCGCAGGTCGTCGTCAACGGCATGGTGCACGCGCTCGGCAGCGACAAGGCGGCGATCGGCAAGGCCATCGCGCAGACGCGGCGCGCCGCGTCGCCGCTGACGGTGCCCGTCACGATGGCGGTCAGCGACGGCAAGGTGACGGTGAACGTGCCGGCGGCCGACGATCAGCGCGGCGGTGAAGTCTGGCTGTGCCCCTTTGCCAGCAAGGTGCAGGTGACGATCGACCGCGGCGAGAACCGCGGCAAAACCTTCACCTACTACAACGTCGTTCGCCGCTGGGTGAAGCTCGGCGACTGGAGCGGCAAGGCCGAGAGCTTCAGCATGCCGGTCGCCGATGTGTCGAACGGCGCGAGCGACGTCGATCACGTCGCCGTCGTGGTGCAGAGCGGCGTCGCCGCCAAGCCGGGCATGATGCTCGGCGCCGCGACCGCAAGTTTGAAGTAATCCAGTTCAGTCATTCCGGGCCCGCTCGCTTTCGCGCGCGGCCCGGAACGACGGCGTGTGTCGCGCACAAAAAAACGGACCGCCTGACTGGGCGGCCCGAAGAACTAGGGGATTGAATCGTACGCTGAACGCACCTCAACTGGCCCGGTCAGCCGAGCCCGGGGGGCTGGGGGGCTGAGGAATCCGGAACTCGAACCGGACCGGGCCATGAGGCAACGGTGCCTTTGTGCCAAGGCAGCGTGACCGGCGATTGTTCGAAATTGGGCGTTATTGTGGGGGCTTTTAACGAGTTCGTGATCGCGCGGCGCGGTATTCTGCTCAATTCGGCGTCGTTTGTTTGCTGTGACGGCTCTTGCGGCGGGCATTTCCCGGCGCGATCATTGCCTTCGACAACAGGAGGCGCCGCATGATGCTTGGCCCCGGCGAGAGCGATCCAAGTCAGTCTGCCGGGGGCGGCGCGCCGGCGCGCGGAGCGGCCTCTCCCCCGAACCAGGTGACCTTCAACCGCCGCGAACTCAATCGGATTCTCGACCTGTATGGCCGCAAGGTCGCGGCCGGCGAGTGGCGCGACTACGCCATCGACTTCCTGAAGGACCGCGCGGTGTTCTCGGTGTTCCGCCGCGCCTCGGAAGTGCCTCTTTACCGCATCGAGAAGAACCCGAAACTCGAACGCAAGCAGGGCGCCTACAGCGTGATCTCGGCGACCGGCCACATCGTGCGCCGCGGCCCCGAGCTCGAGCGCGTCTTGCGCGCGATCGACAAGTCGGCGCTGTCGCTGGTGGCGGGATAGCGTGGGCCTCGTGCCCCGGATGCGGCGCACCGCTCGCTATGGTCACGCCGCGCTGCGCCCGGGACACAAGGTTACGGCTTCGTCTTGCCGCCGTGGCCGAGTCCCCGTTGCATCAGCAGCGTGTCGCACCAGTGGCCGTGCTTGAAGCCGACGTCCTGAATAATTCCGACGTGATGGAAGCCGAGCGCTTTATGCAGGCCGACGGAACCGGCCTGGCGCGGCGAATCGCCGATCACCGCGATCATCTGGCGGAAGCCGCGCGCCTCGCAGGCCTCGATCAATGCCGCGAGCAGCGCGCGGCCGACGCCGCGGCGATGGCTGTGCGGCGCGATGTAGACCGAATCCTCGACGGTGAAACGATAAGCCGGCCGCGTGCGGTACAGCCCGGCATAGGCGTAGCCGGCCAGTTCGCCGCCGCTGTCGGCCGCCAGATAGGGGAAATCCTTGCTGGTCAGCTCGCCCATCCGGCGCGCCATCTCGGCTTCGTCCGGCGGCTCAAGCTCGAACGACGCGGTGCCGTGCGTGACGGAATGGCCGTAGATGCGCGTGATGGCGGGAATGTCGGCCAAGGTGGCGGGGCGGATGGAAGTGCTCATTTGCATTCGCCGTCCGCGCAATTGTGCTTTTTGTATTGACGGAACGAAAGCCCCGCCGTGACCTGTTTGTCATTTCCTACAGCGATATTGGTGACTTCAAGCACGTTTGCAAATTCGGTCCTGTGCCGAAATGTCCCCAAAAAGACGTCATCATATTCAGTCCATCCCCACATGAGAATTTGACCCCGGTGCGTTCGTGCGAGGTCAACAAACTCTATTGGAATTCTGAGCGTTTCAGAAAATTGATCGCCTTTCGGCGCGATGAACATCGGTTGATTGCTTTTGCCATCATCTGGCTTGCCATCACTGCCAAGATCTTTGAAATCGAAGTCCTCTGGGATCGCGCCGGGAAAATATTTCCAGTTGGCGTGATTTGTCATTTTGCGCGTCGGAGTTCCTCCCGTATTTTGCCAACGTGGCATAATGATTAGATTATTCGCCAATACAAATGTTTGAAACTCTTTAATCGAAACGAATGCGCGTTGAGTTGCGATTGTAACGCCGTACGATTGCAGGAATGCGATCAGGGAGAGCGCAAATCCTAGAATGCTAATTGTCAGTGGCCAATTCACCGTCTTCTTGCCCCCATTTGGCATCGATAGTTTCCTCGCCCTTTTCGTCAACGATAGCACAAAGGAAATTGTGAAATATCGAGCCTCATTGGGCGCTTTCTCAATTGGCGAGGTGGCGGGGAAGGTCTCTATTAGCTTACCGCACAAGAAAAACGCCCGGGCACGAGGCCCGGGCGCTGAACAGGTCTGCTCTTGTTGCCGGGCTTTAGCGCCGGTCGCCCAAGAAGCGCAGCATGAACAGGAACAGGTTGATGAAGTCGAGATAGAGCGTCAGCGCGCCCATCACGGTCTTGCGGCCGGAGATGGTGCCGTCGTCGTTGGCGTCGTACATCTCCTTGATCTTCTGAGTATCCCAGGCGGTCAGGCCGGCGAAGATCAGCACGCCGATCGCCGAGATGGCGAAGTCGAGCCCGCTGCTCTTCAGGAACAGGTTGACGAGCATCGCCAGGATGATCCCGAACAGGCCCATGATCAGGAACGAGCCGATCGGCGACAGATCGCGCTGCGTCGTGTAGCCGTACAGGCTCAGCGCGCCGAACGAGGCGGCCGAGATGAAGAACGTACGGGTGATCGACGTCCCGGTGTAAGCCAGGAACACCGACGACAGCATGAGCCCGAGCAGCGCGGCGTAGCCCAGGAACAGCGCGGTTGCCGTGCTGGGCTGCAGCTTGTCGATGCGGAAGCTCAGGAAGAACACGATGCCGAGCGTGCCCAGGAACAGGATGATCGTCAGCGGGCCGCTGTAGATCATCTGCCCGAACGAGGTCAGGGCGAGCTTGCCGGCACCGTTGGTGGTGACGGCCGCGTTGAAGGTCAACCAGGCGACGACGCCGGTCAGAGCGACGCCGGCGGCCATGTAATTGTAGACGCGGATCATGTAGGCGCGCAGGCCTGCATCGATCTCCGCGGCGCGCGCGGCGCCGAAGCCACGGGCAGCTACGTTACGGTCGAAGTCCGACATCGAAGTTTGTCCTCTCTAAAGAACCGGCTTGTCCGGCCGGCTACACGTCAGGCGCGCCGGCGTCCGCCGTCGCGCTCGTGTCTCCAAATCTAGTGATTGGCGAGTGTTCGCGCCAGATGTGGCTCGATCATGTCCGGCAAGATTGCGGAAAGTTAACAATCTCCATCGCGACGCATTGTACCTGATAACGCGGCCGGACGGCAGGGGAGGGTGCGGCGCGGCGGAATGTCGCGCAAAACCGCTAAAACCTAGAGATTCCGCAGCACCGGCGCCGGTTTCTGGCCTAAAGCCGAGTAGGTGCCGATCAGCCCGAGCGCAACCGTCACCACCAGGGCGATGCCGGCCCCCGCCAGCGCCGGCAGCGGCAGCCAGGTGAAACGCAGGTGCATCAGCTCGGTCACGATCAGCCAGCTCGCCAGCGAGCCGCTCAGGACGCCGAACACGGCGGTGGCCGCGCCCAACAGCAGGTACTCGATCGTGAATGCGGCCAGCAGCCGCGCCCGCGTGGCCCCTAACGTCTTCAGGATGACGGCGTCATAAACCCGGTGGCGGTGGCCGGCGGCCAGCGCGCCGCCCAGCACCAGCGCCGCCGCCAGCAGCGTGATCGCGCTGGCGCCGCGGATCGCCAGCACCAGGTTGGCGATCAGTCCGCCGATCGCCTGCAGCGCGTCCTTCACCCGCACGGTGGTGACCATCGGGAAGGTGTCGGCGACCGAGCGCAGCACCGCGCCTTCCTGCGCCGCCGTGCCGCCGTCCGGGTATGTCAGCGTGGCGAGATGGGTGTGCGGCGCAGCGCGGAACGTGTTGGGCGAATACACCATCACGAAATTGATGCTCAGGCTCTGCCAGTCCACCGTGCGCATGTTGGCGATGGTGGCGGTGATGTTGCGGCCGAGCACGTTGACCGTGACGGGGTCGCCGAGCTTGAGGCCGAGGCCGTCGGCGATGCGCTTCTCGAACGACACCAGCGGCGGGCCGTCGTAGTCCGGCTGCCACCACTCGCCTTCGACCAGCCGGGAGCCTGCCGGGATCACGTTGCTGTAGGTGATGCCGCGGTCGCTTTGCAGCACCCAGGCGGCCTCTTCCTTCGGCTTGATGTTCTCGGCCGCCGTCGCGCCTGCCGCGACGATGCGCCCGCGCAGCATCGGCACGTCGTCGATGGTCGCGCCAGGGGCCTGCGTGCGCACGAAGTCCTGGAAGCGCTGCGCGTCGCCGGTCGGAATGTCGAGGAAGTAGAACGACGGCGCCTTGGCCGGCAGTTCGTTGGAGAACTGCTGGCGCAAATTGGCGTCGATCTCGATCACGGTCACCAGCAGCGCGATCCCTAAACCGAGCGACAGCACGATGGTCGGCGTCAGCGCGCTCGGCCGGTGGATATTGGCGATCGCCAAGCGCAGCACGGTCGAGCGGGCGCGCGGCGCGCGTGCCGCCAGCGCCATCAGCAGCACCGCGACCAGCCGCAGCAGCAGGAACACCGCGGCGGCGACGGCGACGTAGATGATAGCCACGCGCCGATCATAGGCGAGCAGCACGGCCAGAGCGGCAAGCGCCACTACCGCGATTGCGGTCACGGCGATGTACACGGGGCGCGGCCGTTGCAGCCGCGGCGTCACGCCCTCGCGGAACAACGCGCCGACCGGCACGTCGTGCGCGCGGCCGAGCGGCCACAGCGCAAAGGCCAAAGCCGTCAGCAGGCCGTAGACCAGCGCCAAGACCAGTTCGCCGGCGTGCAGCGCCGGCACCAGCGGCAGCGGGATGATGGCGCCGAAGGTCCATGCCACCGCGAACGGCAATAGCGCGCCGAACGCCATGCCGACGACGCCGCCGACCAGCGCCAGCAGCAGCACCTGCGTCAGATAGATCGCGAACACGCGGCGGCCGCTGGCGCCGAGCGCCTTCAGCGTGGCGATGCTCTCGCGCCGCCGGTCGAGGTGGCTCTTGACGGCGTTGCCGACGCCGACGCCGCCGACCAGCAACGCGGTCAGGCCGACGATGGTGAGGAATTGCGTGAAGCGCTCGACGTTGCGCTCGAGCTGCGGCGAGGCGTTGCTGCGCGAGCGGATCTCCCAGCCGGCTTCCGGCAACCGCGCGCGCGCCTGCGTGGTCACGGCCTTGGCGGCGAGGTCGCTGGCGTCGCGGTCCGGCAGGCGCAGGCGGTAATTCCAGCGCACCAGGCTGCCCGGCTGCAACAGGCCGGTGGCGCGCAACGCGGGCTGGCTTATCAGCAGGCGCGGGCCGAAGCCGATGCCGCCGGCGAGCTTGTCCGGCTCGTTGGTCAGCGTGGCGCGCACCTCGAACTTGGCGTCGCCGATCGTGAGCCGCGCGCCCGGCTTGAGGCCGAAGCGCTCCATCAGCACCGGATCGGCGGCTGCGCCGAACACGCCGTCGCGTTCGGTGAAGGCATCGGCGAGCGGCCCGGCGGGTTCGAGCACGACGTCGCCGTACAGCGGATAGGCGTCATCGACCGCCTTCATTTCGACCAGTGTCGCGCCGCCGTCTTCGGTCCGCGCCATCGCGCGCATGGTGGCGGCGCTCGACACGCGGCCGCGGCTTTGCAGGAAGGCGCGTTCTTGCGGCTCGGCTTCACGCTGGATCAGCGAGAACGACAGGTCGCCGCCGAGGATGACCTGCCCCTGGCGCGACAGGCCGTCGGCCAGACTCGCCGCCAGCGAACCGACGCCGGCGATCGCCATGGCGCCGAGCGCGATGCAGGCGATGAACACATAGAAGCCGCGCAGGCCGCTGCGCATCTCGCGCAGCGCAAAGCGGAGGGGGAGCCACCAACTTCCTTTTCCCTCCCCTGAAAGGGGAGGGTGGCCTGCCGGAGTATTAGCGACGGCAGGTCGGGTGGGGTCACCTCTCATGAGGAGCCCCCCCCCGCCCGCGGCGCCGGTGATCGGGGCGCGCGGTGGGCGGGCCCGGTGGGGGGGCCCCCCCCCCCCCCGCGGGGGGGGGTGGGGGGGGGGGGGGGGCGCCCGCCGGCGCCGTCGTCGGGCTCGTCACCGCCGGCTT
>CAYJPU010000027.1:0-6153 GCA_964372105.1 uncultured Undibacter sp. | reverse complement strand
GCCTTCGCCCTTCGGGCTGCGGCGGACGCCCCGGAATGACGACGATTGGGTTATTGCCCATCGACGACATGCCCCGAGCGCAGCCGCACGACGCGACCGCAGCGGCGGGCCAGGCCCGCGTCGTGCGTCACCAGCACCAGCGTGGCGCCGCGCCGGGTGTGGCCATCGAACAGGAGATCGACGATGCCACGGCCGGTGTCCTCGTCGAGATTGCCGGTCGGCTCGTCGGCCACCAGGATCGCCGGGTTGGGCGCCAGCGCGCGGGCCACTGCGACGCGCTGCTGCTCGCCGCCGGACAGTTGCGCCGGATAGTGGTCGAGCCGCTGGCCGAGACCGACGGCGGTCAGCTCCTGGCGCGCACGGTCGTGCGCATCGTCGGCGCCGGCCAGCTCCAGCGGCACGGCGACGTTCTCGAGCGCGGTCATGGTCGGGATCAGGTGGAAGGACTGGAACACGATGCCGATGTTGCGGCCCCGGAAGCGGGCCAAGGCGTCTTCGTCGAGACGGGTGAGGTTCTCGCCCGCGACCGTGACGACGCCGGAATCGGCCCGCTCCAGCCCGGCCATGACCATCAGAAGCGTCGATTTGCCCGATCCCGACGGCCCGACCAGACCAATCGCCTCACCGGTGCCTATATGGAGATCGATATCTTTGAGAATATGAACGCGAGCGGCGCCTTCCCCGAGTGACAGATTGACACCGGCCAGCGTGATCGCCGGCGCCGCCTGGGAGTTACTGGTCATGGGACCTCTATGTTCGCGACCTCGCTCATATGGGAACACTTGGGCGGTGGTCCAGCGTCTCGCCGTAGTTTTGGCGCTGCTGGCTTACGTTGTCGCGCCGCAAGCCGCCCGGGCCGCGGATGCGCCGGTCAAAATCGTCGTGCTCGGCGATTCGCTGTCGGCCGGTTACGGCCTGCCGGGGCAGGCGGCGTTGCCGGCCAGGCTTGCCGAGGCGCTGAAGGCCAAGGGCGTCGCCGCCACCGTCGTCAATGCCGGCGTGTCGGGCGACACCGCCTCGGGCGGGCGCGACCGGCTCGACTGGTCGGTGCCCGACGGCACCGACGCCGTGATCGTCGAGCTGGGGGCCAATGACGCCCTGCGCGGTCTCGATCCGGCGCTGACCAAAGCGGCGCTCGAGGCCATTTTGCAGAAGCTGCAGCAACGGCGCATCGCCGTGCTGCTCGCCGGCATGAAGGCGCCGCGCAACATGGGGCCGGACTACGCCAGCCGGTTCGATGCCATCTACCCGGCGCTGGCCGCGGCTCATCCGGTCGTGTTCTATCCGTTCTTCCTGGAAGGGATCGCCGCCGACGCCAAGCTCAATTTGGCCGACGGCATGCATCCGAACGCGGCCGGGGTCGACGTCATCGTGGCGCGCATCCTGCCGCAGGTCGAAGAACTGATCGCGCGCGTGCGCGCCAACAGAATGTAGGCTCCGTCCATGCCGCGGCTCTTCACCGGCGTCGAAATCCCGCCCGACGTGGCGCAGTCGCTGGCGATGCTGCGCGGCGGCTTGCCGGGCGCGCGCTGGATCGATGCGGAGAATTATCACCTGACCCTGCGTTTCATCGGCGACGTCGACGACATGATCGCCAACGAGGTCGCCTCGATGCTGGACCTGGTGAGGCGCCGCGCGTTCGATCTGCATTTCGAAGGCCTCGCCTCGTTCGGCGGGCGCCGGCCGCGCGCGGTGGTCGCCATGGTCGCGCCGGAGCCGCATTTGCTGGACGTGCAGGCCGAGCAGGAGCGACTGATGCAGCGCATCGGCCTGGAGCCGGAAGGCCGCAAATACACGCCCCATGTCACGCTGGCGCGCCTGCGCTCCTCCTCCAGCCGCGACGTGGCCAATTACCTGGCGGCGCGCGGGCTGTTCCGCACGCCGTCCTTCAGGGTCTCGCGCGTCTTGCTGTTTTCGTCGCGCGACTCGGTCGGCGGCGGGCCTTACGTGGTCGAGGCCAGTTATCCGCTCTCCTAAGTCATTCCGGGGCGTGCACGAAGTGCGCGAACCCGGAATCCATAATCCTCAACGCTGCGGCGTATGGATTCCGGGCCCGACGCTGCGCGTCGTCCCGGAATGACGGAGAGATTTAGGCGCTCTTGATCAGCCGCGACTGGGCGTCGAGGAAGGCGCTGGCGACGCCGTGGGCGTCGGCGAACACCTCGCGCATCACCGACAGCGGCGTGAAGCGCGGCGCGTCGACCTCGCCGACCACGCCGCCGAAATCGAACTTGAGGTCGGCCTGGAACTTGCGGGCGAGCTGCTGCATGCGCCGGTTGTCGGCGAGGCAGTTCATCTGCAGCGACTTGACGCCGCGGTTGCGCGCGCTCAGCAGCGTGCGCTGCAGCAGCGCCGTGCCGACGCCATGGCTTTGCCACGGCTGCTCGATGCTGAAGGCCGCCTCGGCCTGGCGCGAGAACATGCCGCCGCTGCCGATGTGGCGCAGCTCGGCCGCGCCGCGCAGCGTGCCGTCGACGAAGAAGCCGTGCACGACGACGCCGAGCTCGTCCGCGGTGGCGGCGTGGCGGACGATCACGTCGTCGCCGACCGCGCCGGAAAAGCGCCGGTGGCGGCTTTCGGAATCCAGGCGCAGCAGATGGTCGCGGTAGGCGTTGGTCTCGCCGATCCACAGTTTGCGGACGGTGCCGCCTTCGGGCAGTGGCTCATGCATAACGGGTCTCCTGACGTCGCTGGCAAGTCCGCCCGGGAGGGACGAATCGCCAGCCATGACCTTATATGGTGCAATGCAGCAGAATAACGACGGATCCTGGCCCGGGCGGGAGCCTGATCCCCGAAAACCGCATGGCTGCCAATGAGTTAATGCCTGTTTTGGCGGCAATGCTGCGGCTCATGCTGCGGCAATGTTGCAGCATTTGCTGCAACATTTTTGCGCCGGCGACGCAGCATTGCTGCAGCAAAGGATGCAGCAAACCGTCCCTCGGAGCTCCTGACCCGCCTTTCGGTCGATTTACAGACGGCCCGCTTGCCCCTACGTCTCTGCCACTGCCGCGCCGCGCCTGAAGCGGCGCCCCGCCGCCCGGTCCGATTGTCCTCATGCCCGACAGCTTCAGCACGCGCTACGCGGCGCTCATCGCCGCCGGAGAGATCGAGGCCGATCCCGCGCAGGCCGGGCTGGTCCGCCATCTGACCGCGCTGGAACAGCGGCTGGCCGAGCACCGGCTGGCGCAGAAGTCGTCGTCGCTGGGCTGGCTGTTCGGCAAGCGCGAGAAGGCCGGTCCGCCGCTCAAGGGCCTGTACGTTTACGGCGAGGTCGGCCGCGGCAAGACCATGTTGATGGACCTGTTCTTCCAGTCCAGCCCGATCAGGCGGAAACGGCGGGCCCACTTCCACGAGTTCATGGCCGACGTTCATGAGCGCGTGCACACCTACCGTCAGGAAATCAAAAACGGCACCAACGGCCATGACCCGATCCAGCGCGCCGCCGCGGCGATCGCCGAAGAGTCGTGGCTGCTGTGCTTCGACGAATTCCACGTCACCGACATCGCCGACGCCATGATCCTCGGCCGCCTGTTCACGCGGCTGTTCGAGCTCGGCGTGGTCATGGTGGCGACCTCGAATCTGGCGCCGAACGAGCTCTACAAAGACGGGCTCAACCGCGCGCTGTTTTTGCCCTTCATCGCGCTGCTGCAAAAACGCGTTGAAGTGGCGCGGCTGGACGCCCGCGTCGACTTCCGGCTGGAGAAGCTGACCGGCGTGCCGACCTGGTACGTGCCGCCGGACGCCAAGGCCGACGCCGCGCTCGACGACGCCTGGCGGCGGCTCGCCGGCGAGCACGCCGGCGCCGAGCACGAGTTGATGGTCAAAGGCCACGCCGTGCGCGTGCCGAAGGCGGCCATGGGCGTGGCGCGCTTTTCGTTCGAGGACCTGTGCGCGCAGCCCTTGGCGGCGGCCGACTTCCTCAAGATCGCGCACGAATTCCACACCGTCATCCTCGACCACATCCCGGTGATGGATTTCGCGCGCCGCAACGAGGCCAAGCGTTTCATCATTCTGGTCGACACGCTGTACGACCATTCGGTTAAGCTGCTGGCTTCGGCCGAGGCGCAGCCGGACGATCTGTACACCGGCACCGACGGCTACGAGGCCAATGAGTTCAAGCGCACCGCCTCGCGCCTGATCGAAATGCGCTCGCAAGCCTATCTCGGCCTGCCGCACGGCCCGCGCCAGCCGCGGGCGCTCGACTGGTCGGATAAGATCGTCGAAACCTGATTCGCCGCCTTTGCCCGATCACAAGATCGCCGGAGCGCGCCCATGACCGACACCACCAGCAGTCCGGTCCCGCCGCATAAGCGGCCGCGTCCGCATTGCGCGCTCTGCGGCAAGGAGGCGCGCGAACCGACGCTGTACGGCGCGGTGCGGCCCGTCATCGCCAAACTGATGTCGGACGAGCATCCCGCGTTGGTGCCGGACGATGTGCTGTGCGGTCACCACGTCAGCGATTTCCGCACGCGCTATGTCGCCGGCCTGCTCGAGCGCGAGCGCGGCGAGCTGTCCGAGCTCGATCGCCAGGTGGTCGCGAGCATGGCGCGCGAGGAAACGGTGGCGCGCGACGTCGAGGCGGCGTGGGGCGACCGCCGCACCGTCGGCGAGAAAGTCGCCGACGTGGTCGCCGACTTCGGCGGCAGCTGGACTTTCATCGGCGCGTTCTTTGCCGTGATCGCCCTCTGGATGGCCTTCAACGTCTGGGTCGCGACCCGCGCGGTGTTCGACCCCTACCCCTTCATCCTGCTCAATCTGGCGCTGTCGTGCCTCGCCGCCATCCAGGCGCCGATCATCATGATGAGCCAGAAGCGCCAGGAATCGAAAGACCGCCTGCGCTCGGAGAACGACTATCGCGTCAACCTGAAGGCCGAGCTGGAAATCCGCCATCTGCACGAGAAGCTCGACCATCTGCTCAATCGGCAATGGGAGCGGCTGGCGGAAATCCAGCAGATCCAGCTCGAGATCATGCAGGACCTGACCCGGCACCGCCGCTGAGCGCTGAAAATTTTTTCAGCCCGTGCCGCCGGCAGCACCGGTCGCCGGTGTCCGCGTCTTTGACGGCGTGACGCCGAACGCCGTTCATCGCAGCGCACAAAATAACCGCACTGCACAACGCTTTTTTGCCTGCCGCACTGAACAATCGGTGTGAAAGCGCTGGACAAGGCCGGGTCGCTCTGCTGGTATTATGTATACATAATCCCAATGCGACGAACGTCGTCTCGTCCGCCGCCTTGTCGTGAAATGCCTAAAGGGATAACCACCACTCGGCCGCGCTCCGCGGCAGCACCAAGCTCGAGAGTTTTCCCCCCATGGCGCGTAATAAGATTGCGTTGATCGGCGCCGGCCAGATCGGCGGCACCCTCGCCCACCTCGTTGGATTGAAGCAGCTCGGCGACGTCGTGATGTTCGACGTCGCGGAGGGCGTTCCGCAGGGCAAGGCGCTCGATATCGCCCAGTCGTCCCCGGTCAACAAATTCGATTCGAAGTTGTCCGGCACCAACAGCTATGACGCGATCGAAGGCGCGGACGTGTGCATCGTCACCGCCGGCGTGCCGCGCAAGCCCGGCATGAGCCGCGACGACCTGCTCGACATCAATCTCAAGGTGATGGACCAGGTCGGCTCCGGCATCAAAAAATACGCGCCGAACGCCTTCGTCATTTGCATCACCAACCCTCTCGACGCGATGGTGTGGGCGCTGCAGAAGAGCTGCGGCCTGCCGCCGCAGAAGGTCGTCGGCATGGCCGGCGTGCTCGACTCGGCGCGCTTCCGTTACTTCCTCGCCGACGAGTTCAACGTCTCGGTCGAAGACGTCACCGCCTTCGTGCTCGGCGGCCACGGCGACACCATGGTGCCGCTCACCCGTTATTCGGCCGTCGCCGGCATTCCGGTGCCCGATCTGGTGAAGATGGGTTGGACCACGCAGGCCCGCGTCGACGAGATCGTCAAGCGCACCGCCAACGGCGGCGCCGAGATCGTCAACCTGCTCAAGACCGGTTCGGCCTTCTACGCGCCGGCGGCCTCCGCCATCGCGATGGCCGAGAGCTACCTGCTCGACAAGAAGCGCGTGATGCCGTGCGCGGCTTATCTCAACGGCGAATACGGCCTCAAGGACGTCTACGTCGGCGTCCCGGTGGTGATCGGCGCCAAGG
>CAYJPU010000026.1:0-23188 GCA_964372105.1 uncultured Undibacter sp. | reverse complement strand
TGCCGAGCCCAAACGCCGGCATGATCGCGCCGGAGGTCAGGGCGGTGGTGGGGATATGGCTGCCGGGCATGTTCGACCTCTCAGCTTTCTATTCCCGCAAAATAGATGGATTTCTTGAGCTCTTTTCAAAGTCCAATGTTTTGATGAGCACGGTACCCGGCTCCTCGATTGGCCACGATAAATATTTCGCCCGCGCCACGGCTTCAATCGTCGTTCGATTCCCACGAAATTTCTTGAGACGGCCTTCATTATCTGAATGGTGGGGTTCAAAATTGTCATCGAGGGCTTCGCGGCTGATTCTGCACGTGACCGAGTGACCGAGCGCTTGGCCATGAAAAACTACGGCCTCTCGGCCGGAATCGTAGACTGGCGGTCGGTCATCAAACGTCAGATCGATTTGCGGTAGAACTTCCCTCGTTCGGTTCGCGACTTTGAGGGTGAGGTCGCGCACCGAAGCGTCGATTTGCGTCATTCCCTCTGTGAGAGCCTGTCGCCAAGCTTGGCCGCGCTCAAACGCCTCGTTCCAAACTTCACCAAGCTCATACGGTCGCTTTTGGCATAAGATGTTGAGAAGCGCTTGCGCTTGTTGAACGTCTTTGTCGCGTTTGATATTGCCGCCTCTTCGGCGGCGCGAAATAATCAGCTTATGGACGGCATAGCGTTGCGGCGACGGCACAAGGACCAGTACGCCGGGGCCGTGCAGAACGACGGCTTGTTCCAGCTCATAGATAAGAAAGTCCAGAAAGCGAAGCGGCTGTGCGTCAGTCTGCAGCGCAAGGAGGGGTCTTGGCGAGTCGGTATCGGGCCCTCTATTGGGCGTGAGAAATTCGACACGGAGACCGTCCTTTGCCGCATAACTCGTGACATGACCTCCATGCATCGCCGGCACCGCGCGAAAAGTATCGTCCGCTTCTTTAAGAATATCGACGATCGAGCGGGTCTGGTCGGTGACTGCGACTGAAACGTCTTCAAATTGTGCGATATCGATGTCGTCAGTTTGCAGGCTTGGGTTTGGAAGGGCGATTCCCAACATCGCCGGATAGGTTTGATAGGCAACGGTGCCGATCAGAACGCCGCGTAGTCGAAACACTCCGGCTCTCGCCAATGCTTCGATGACGTTCCCGATCTCCGCTTTCGGCCGCGGTAGCCTGAATGAGCGAACGAGCGCCGCGACCAGTGCGCGCCGCTCACGCTCATCGTCGCGCGCCTCCTTGTGATGCTCGATTTGTGCCAACAGCTCGGGCGTTTCGGGGCCGACGTAGTTTTGGGCCCGTCCTTGCTCGGTTGACGTTTGGAAATACCAGTAGCGACGGCCCTTGATCGTCTTTTTGATAAATGTGCCGTCTTGCGGAAATGACGTCGCGAACGCGGCCGTCGCGCAGCGCTCCAGCAATTCCGCGTAGTTCGTTTGCATCACTAAGGACGGCGGCGGCATGGCAACGTCTCATTATACTCAATTTGCAACTTGAGTATAACTCATTTGTCAACTTCTGCCAAATCTAGTTATACGCAATCTACAAATTACGTATAACCAACAACAATATCTTTATGTATCAATAGCTTACTTATGCGCCACCACCGGTGTGCCGTGGGTGTGGAACGACTCGATGGTCTTCAGTCCCCAGGCCTGGCCCTTCTTGCGCTCGTCCTCGGTCCAGGTGATCGGCTTCCAGTCCGGCGCCAGGATCAGGCGCGCGCCGGCGTTCGCCACCTCGACGCGGTTGCCGCCCGGTTCATAGACGTAAAGGAAGAACGTCTGCTGCACCGCGTGCTTGTGCGGACCGGTTTCGATGAAGACGCCGTTTTCCAGGAAGATGTCGGCGGCCAGCAGGATCTCCTCGCGCGAATTGAGCGCGTAGGTGACGTGGTGGAAGCGGCCCTTGTGGCCGGTGAGGTCGCGCGTATAGGCGAAGTCGTAGGTCTTGTTGGTGGCGGTGAGCCAGATGCCGGCCTCGCTGCCGTCGTTCATGACGATGCGCTCGGTCAGCCGGAAGCCGAGATAGTCCTCGAAGAACTTGCGGCAGGCCGAGATGTCCGACGCCAGCCCGTTGAAGTGGTCGAGCCGGCGCACATTGCAGCCGCGCGCCGGAAAGCGCTGCGCCTGGTTCTTCAGCGCGGGCTTGAGCTCCGGCGGCGGCTCGTACCATTCGGTATCGTAATAGAGTTCGAACACATGGCCGTCCGGATCCTTGCAGACGAAGGTCTTGCCGTGGCCGAGATCGCCGTCGGTCCAGCCGACGCCGAAGCCCGAGCCTTTCAGCGCGGCGGCGCGGCGTTCGAGCGCCTGCGGGCTACGCGTGCGGAAGGCCACGTGCTTCATGCCGTTGGTGTTGGCCGCCGTGAGCTTGAGCGAATAGCGCTCGTAATCGTCATAGGCGCGTAAGTATACGCTGTCGCCTTTCTCGCCGCTGATCGTCATGCCCATGACGTCGACGAAGAAGCGGACGCTCTTGTCGAATTCCGGCGTCAGCAGTTCGAGGTGACCGAGATGGGCAATGTCGAAGATCGGTTCGGCTTGCATTGAGGTCCTTTGAGGGGCTTGAGCGGTCGTTTTAATTCTGCCGGTCGGCGCGCGCGAAGACCAGCACCAGATTGTTGGCCGGCATCGGGTGGATGCCGGCGAGCGTCAGGCCGTGGCCGCCGGCGAGCGCCGCGAGGTCGGATACGTCGCGCACGCCCCAGTCCGGGTTCTGCGCGCGCAGGCTCACATCGAAAGCCTCGTTGCTCGGTGCGGAATGCTGACCTTCGGTCATGAACGGGCCGTAGACGAACAGACGGCCGTCGGGCTTGAGGTACCGGCCGGCGCCGGCGATGAGGTTTTCCGAGACGCGCCACGGCGCGATGTGCAGCACGTTGACGCACAGCATGGCGTCGAGCGCGCCGCCGGGCGTCCAGGTCCAGGCGTCGTCGGTCAGGTCGATCCGCTGCGGTGCACGCAAGTTGGCGAGGCCGGCCTGCGCCCGCCAGGCGGCGATGCTGGCGAGGTGCGACGGGTAAATGTCGCTCGGCCACCAGATGAGCCGGGAGCAGCGCGCCGCGTAGGCCGCGCCGTGCTGGCCGGTGCCGCTGCCGAGTTCCAACAGGTCGCCGGATCGGGCCGCCAGGAACCCGCCGATCGCATCCCAGATCGGCTCGACGTTGCGGTGGAACGCCGGCGCGTCGAGCCGGCCGTCCGGCGCCGCCGCCGGGGTTCCTTGCTGTCCGAACTCGACGACGAATTTGGTCATTGGTTGCGAAGCGCATCTATCTCCGGGCCATTAGCCACGGCGTCCCGTCGCGGTCAAAGCCGGACATGTTAGGCCCCAACCGGTTTGTTGCACGGGATGAAAAGCTCCGCCTTCGTTGTTTTTATGGCATCGATCGGGCACCATCGTCCGCAAGAGGGTCGCGCGTACGGCCCCGAACACAAGAGGGAGGACAGACGATGCGCGGTTTCCATACAGGCGTCGCGGCGCTCGCGGCGTTGGCGTTTGCGCTGCCCGGCGCGGCCAACGCCCAAACCAAGCTCACCATCGGCATTCCGACGTCGCCGCCGAACATCGTGCACATGCCGGTGATCGTCGCGAAAGACCTCGGCCTCTATAAGAAAGCCGGTCTCGACGTCGACATCGTCTCGCTCGGCGATGGCGTGAAGGTCTATCGCGCGCTGCTCGCCGGCAACATCGACCTGGGGCTGACGCCCGGCGCGCCGACGATCATCGGCCGCTCCAACGGCGCGCTCGTCAAGGCGGTGTCCGCCAACCTGCCGAAGCTGGAAGCGTCGCTGATCGTGCGCGACAACGTCAAGACCATGGCCGATCTCAAGGGCAAGCGCATCGGCATCCAGGAACCCGGCGGCTTCGCCGACCTGTTGAGCCGCAGCGTGCTGCGCGCCGCCAAGATCGATCCGAAGGAGGTCAACTTCGTCAGCATCGCGAGCGAAGACGTGCCGGCGCTGGTCGCCAACCAGGTCGATACCGCGATCCTGCACGTCGAGCAGGAAATGCTCGCCAAGAGCAAAGTGCCGAACCTGCACGCCGTCGCGCGCATGTGGGAGCTGCAGCCGAAGACGCTCTACACCTTCCTGTCCGCGACCGAGAAGACGATCAAGGACAAGCCGGCGATGGTGCAGGCGGTGGTCACCGCCACCATCGAGGCGACGCGCATCATGTACACGGACAAGGCCAAAGTGATGCCGATCTTCGTCAAGCACACCGGCTACCCGGAGAAGATCCTGTCCGAGACCTACGACTTCATGGTCAAGGAATGCATCTGGGACGCCAACAGCGGCCTCGGCGCCGAGCGCGTGAAGTTCACGGCCGATCTGATGACCAGAGTCGGCAACATCAAGGAAGGCAAGACGCCGAGCTATGACGACATCGTCGATACGACGTTCGCCAAGAAGGCGCTCGCGCAGGCCGGCGAATGGAAAGGGCCGCTCTGCCCGACGCCGGCGTTCTGATCGCACCTAACGCTGGGTTGCAATGGAGTGCCAAGGATGAGCGTCGCTCATGATGCGCCGGCTGCCGCGCTCGCGGCCGGCGCGCCCGTCAAAGCCGCCGTGATCACGACACCATGGTGGGAACGCCAGGCGCTGTTCCGCTACGGCTTCGTCGCGCTGATCCTGATCGTGTGGGAAATCGTCGGGCCCTTCATCAACCCGATCTTCTTTACGTATCCCTCCAAGATCGCGGTCGCCTTCTATGAGCTGACGGTGTCCGGCGACCTGCCGTTCTATCTCGGGCAAAGCCTGGAGGTCATGTTCTACGGCCTGCTCAGCGCCGTCATCGTCGGCATTCCGCTGGCGGTGGCGATGGCGCGCGTGCGCTGGCTCGACTGGGCGCTCGACCTGCCGATCAACGCGCTCTACGCCACGCCGATGGTCGCGCTGGTGCCGCTGCTGGTGCTGTGGTTCGGCATCTATCTGAAGGCCAAGATCATCGTGGTGTTCTTGTTCGCCGTGTTCCCGATCCTGATCAACACCTATCAGGGCGTGCGCGAATGCGACAAGAACATGATCGAGGTCGCGCGTTCGTTCCGCTCCAGCGAGCGGCGCATGTGGATCGATGTGCTGCTGCCGTTCGCGCTGCCCTACATCGCCGCCGGCATCCGGCTCGCCATCGGCCGCGGCCTGGTCGGCATGGTGATCGCGGAGTTCTACACCACCATTTCCGGGCTCGGCTTCATGATCACGCGCTACGCCAACGTGTTCGAGATGGACAAGGTCTTCGTGCCGGTGGTCGTGCTGATGGTGATGGGCGTTACGCTCACCACCGGCCTGAAGTGGCTGGAACGGCGCCTCGCCCCGTGGAGCCACGCCAACCGGTAGCGCCCGGCTATTGCCGTAGTCTCAGTTCCGCATCGATAGGGGGACGCTGCCATGACGCTCGGGCTGTCGCTCCAGACCTTCACGATCCTGCATGTCGCGCTCAGCGTGCTGGGGCTGGTGTCCGGTTTCGTCGTGCTGGCCGCCTTGCTCGGCAACACGTCGAAGCCGGGCTGGACGGCGGTGTTTCTCGTCGCCACCGTGCTGACCACCGTCTCCGGCTTCATGTTTCCGGTCGCGGCGCTGACGCCGGCGCTGGTCACCGGTCTGATCTCGTCGCCGATCCTGGCGATTGCGCTGTTCGCGATCTACGTCAAGAAGCTGAGCGGCTCCTGGCGCTGGATCTACGTGGTGGCGGCCGTCGGCGCGCTGTACTTCAACGTCGTGGCGCTGATCGCGCAGGCCTTCCTGAAGGTGCCGGCCCTGAAGACGCTGGCGCCGACCGGCGGCGAACCGCCGTTCCTGATCGCACAGGTCATCGGTCTGGTCATATTTCTGATACTTGGCACGCTCGCGGTGCGGCGGTTCCGGCCCTACGAACACCTGGTCATGACCTGACGGCGGGCGCTGTCTGAAACGAAAGAAGCCGCCGTCGCCGGCGGCTTCTCGCGTTGCCCCTTGGCCAGGCCTTGTTACTTAGTTCAGCTGGGTCGAGATGCTCGTGAACTTGGTGTTCAGCGTGCTGCCGAGCGTGTTCACGATGGCGATGATCGCAACCGAGATGCCGGCCGCGATGAGTCCGTATTCGATTGCGGTAGCGCCGGACTCGTTTTTCAGAAACGCGACGATCTTGGACATTCAACGTACTCCCTTTGTGCAACGGAACGCACGCTAGAGAGTGGGAGGTTAAGAATTACCTACCAGCGGCTCCGGAAAGAACCTTAAAAAATCGTTGCTAAAGCCCGGAAAAAGTCGTGACGCGGTAAATAATTTACACGTGTTTTCGTCAATACGTTTGCGCTGCCGCCGACGTGGCGTGGCCGAGGCGCGTGCGCACGCACCAAAACAGAAAAAGCCGCCGTTGCCGGCGGCTCTTTCCCGTAAGCCAGAAAACCGGCCGACGATTATTTCAGCTGGGTCGAGATGCTCGTGAACTTGGTGTTCAGCGTGCTGCCGAGCGTGTTCACGATGGCGATGATCGCAACCGAGATGCCGGCCGCGATGAGACCGTATTCGATGGCGGTGGCGCCGGATTCGTTCTTGAGGAACGCAACAATCTTGGACATGTCATCACTCCAGGAGGTTCAGTGGCGACACCATAGGGTCGGCGGCGTTAAAAATACCCTTCGGGATTGGCCGCCTTTACGCGCGTCGCCACAGGACTTGCCTAACGGTGTCGGCGCCGCCGCCGTCGCACCGGACCAGCCGCGCCGCCGTCGACGTTCCGTCGTCGTGCAGAAAAATCCCCAGTTTTTCATGTGTTTTTGCGCGTGTTCGA
Source organism: uncultured Undibacter sp. (assembly GCA_964372105.1). Taxonomy (GTDB): domain Bacteria; phylum Pseudomonadota; class Alphaproteobacteria; order Rhizobiales; family Xanthobacteraceae; genus Pseudolabrys. The sequence goes on along the minus strand of CAYJPU010000026.1, from coordinate 16,445 downwards.
CAAGGTGCGCGCTGCGGCTGTCCCATCGCGCAGTATGCCGGACACCGTGACCGTGCCTGCGCCGTTAACCGCTTGTTATCGACGTTTACAAATCCCCGGTGCGCGGGAATGAAAATGCCGGTGCTTGTTTGACCGCGTTCGTGCCGGCGCGCGGGTCGGACCGGCGCTGCCGCCGCCCGGCGTCACCTTCCAGCCGATGTTTCGATTGCGGGGTTGTCGGGCCATTAATTGTTAACGCCGTTAGGAGTTCCACAGCATTCGCTGAACGCATATCTAGGCGGTGACGAAGCGGCGTTCGCCGGTCGCTTTAACGGTCCGCAGCACCGTCGTCCTATAGAGTTGAATTCCGCCGCCGTGCCGGCAAGGCCGACGGCCGCCCAGAGAAACGCCATGCACGCCCTCAATATCGTTCACGTCCTTCGCGCGCCGCTCGGCGGGCTGTTCCGTCATGTCGCCGATCTGGTGCGCGGACAGGTGGCCCGCGGGCACAATGTCGGCATGGTCGTCGACAGCCTCACCGGCAACGCACGCGCCGACGAAATCATCCGCGAGCTGTCGCCGTCGCTCGCGCTCGGCGTCAGCCGCACCCCGATGCCGCGGCCCCTGAGCCCGCTCGACCTCGGCGCCGTCATTCACGTCAGCAAACGCCTGCGCGAGACCCGCGCCGATGTGGTGCACGGCCACGGCGCCAAAGGCGGCGCCTATGCGCGCCTCGCCATCGCGGGCCGGCGCGTGGTGCGCGCCTACACGCCGCATGGCGGCAGCCTGCTGCTCGATCACGCCACGCTGAAGGGCAAGGCCTATCTCTTGCTCGAGAAGGTGCTGATGCCGCGCGGCGACCTCTACCTGTTCGAGAGCGCCTACAGCGCCGACATCTTCCGCGCCAAGGTCGGCACGCCGCGCGGCGTCGTGCGCGTCATCCATAACGGTGTCGGCGGCAGCGAATTCGAGCCGGTGGCGCTGTCGCCCGACGCGGCCGACATCGTCTTCGTCGGCGAATTCCGCCCGGTCAAAGGCATCGACACGTTGATCGACGCCATCGCCGCCTTGAAGCGCGAGGGCCGTCCGCTGACCGCAACTTTGGTCGGCAGCGGGCCCGACGAAGCGGCGCTCAAGGCGCAGGTGGCGCGGCTCGGCCTCGACGCGGCCGTGCATTTTGCGCCCGCCATGCCGATGCGCGAGGCGCTCCGTCTCGGCAAGCTGATGGCGCTGCCGTCGCGCGCGGAATCGCTGCCCTATGTCGTCCTGGAAACCGCCGCGGCCGACCGGCCGATGATCACCACGCGGGTCGGCGGCATCCCCGAAATCTACGGCCCGCTCGCCGGCAGCCTGGTCGTGCCCGGCAATGTCCCGGCGTTGGCCCAGGCGATCAAGGGTGCCATCGACGCGCCGCCGGCAACTCAGAAGCTGTCCCGAAACTTACGCGCCCGCGTCGCCGCCTCGTTCTCGCTCGACGCAATGGTCGAGGGCGTCCTGTCTTGTTACGAGCGGGCGGTCGAGGCGTCGCCGCTGCTGACGCAGGTCATCGGCGCGTAGCTGCCCTGCGTTTTCGGAAGCGCTTCGGCGGCCTTGATTGATAGAGATCAAGACGGCTTGCGCGCCTTGGGCGATTCTTCAACAAAAGGAATCCGCCCATGAACACACAGCCGCAAGGTCAGCCGCATTATCCCGGTCTCGAGCCGATTCTCGGCACGATCGCCGGCTGGATCACCAAGTACCGGGAAAACATGCAGTCGCGCGCCGAGCTGCAACGGTGCGGCGAGGAAGAAGTGGCCCGCATCGCGCACGAGTTGAGCGTGAGCCCGGCCGAACTGGCGAGCCTCGCCGGCAAGAGTCCGAACTCCGCGCTGCTGCTCGACAAGATGCTGGTCGCCCTCGGCGTCGATCGCGAGAACAAGCACGTCAAGGACCCGCGCATGATGCGCGATCTCCAGCGCCTGTGCTTCGTCTGCGATCACAAGACGCAGTGCGCGCATGATCTGGCCGCCGGCACGGCGAAAGAGCATTACCACGAGTACTGCCCGAACGCTTACACGCTCGACGTCCTCACCAGACGCCCGCAGTAACCGGCGTTGCGGAAAGGGGCGGGCGCTTTTGGCGCCCGCTCAGACGTCTTCCGGATTGTCGACGTAGACCAGCCCGGCCTTCGCCAACGGCTCGCGCATATTGTACATGTCGAGGCCGAGCACGCCGGAGGCGAGCTTCCGGCGCTTGGCGTCCTCGTCGTCGAAGCGCTTCTGCGCCTTCTGCGCCGTCTCGACCGCGTATTTCTTCGGCACGACCACCACGCCGTCGTCGTCGGCGACCACCGCGTCGCCCGGCTCGACGTTCACGCCCGCGCACACCACCGGAATGTTGACGGCGCCGAGCGTCGCCTTGACCGTACCCTTGGCCGAGATCGCGCGCGACCACACCGGGAAGCCCATCTCCTTGAGCGTCGCGACGTCGCGGCAGCCGGCGTCGATGACCAGGCCTTTGACGCCGCGCGCCTTCAGCGAGGTGGCGAGCAGGTCGCCGAACATGCCGTCGGTGTTGTCGGCGGTGCAGCCGAGCACCACGATGTCGCCCTTCTGGCACTGCTCGACCGCGACATGGATCATCCAGTTGTCGCCTGGCTGCGCCAGGATGGTGACGGCGGGACCGGCGATCGACGCGCCCGGCCAGATCGGCCGCATGTAGGGCTTCATCAGGCCGTAGCGGCCGAGCGCCTCATGCACGGTCGAGACGCCGCGCGCCTCCATGGTGGCGATGGCGCCGGCATCGGCGCGTTTGATGTTGCGGACGACGACGGGTTTCATTGATCTTCTCCCTCAACTTCGAATTTGTTATGCGCGACCGTCCGTTCGGCTGTCATGCCCCGCGAATGCGGGGCATCCAGTAAACGCGGAAGGACGAGATAAGGCGAAGCCGTGTGTCATCGATAGCTCCGTGAGTACTGGATTGCCCGCCTGCGCGGGCAATGACAGCTGGAGGCTTATTTCAACTCCGTCTCCACCGTTGGGAACAGGCGCTGATAGGCCTCGCCATAGGTCATCGGCACGCCGGTGTTGCGCGAGCCCTGGATGCCGCGGTTGAGCGCGACGCGCTCGTAATAGCCCCACAGATGTTTCTGCGCGGCGAGAATCTGGAAGGCCTTGTACTTCTGCTCCCAGACCTCGTCGATTTTGAGAATGAGGTCGGGCTTGTAGTTGCACTGCTCAGGCTGATGCGGCTCGAACAGGTACACCGGCGGCGCCGAATATTTGTACTTGGCGCCGGGCTTGTGGCCCATGGCCTGCGCCACCACGCGCGTTTCCTGCGCGAAGTGCGCGGCGTTCGGGTGGTCGAAGTTATAGGGATCCTCCAGCGCGTGCGTCAGCACGAACGAAGGATTGGTCTCGCGATAGATGTCGACCATGCGGTCGAAATGCGCCTCGGTGAGCTTGAGCGGATAGTCGCCGCAGTCGAAGAACTCGATCTCGGCGCCGAGCAGGCTGGCGGCGCGCTCGGCCTCGTCCCTGCGGCCGGCCTTCACTTTTTCCAGCGTCGCGCCTTGCTCCTTCCAGGCGAACTGGCTCTCGCCGCGCTCGCCGAACGACATGCAGACGATCTTCATCTTGTAGCCGCGCTTGGCGTGCAGCGCGATGGCGCCGCCCGCGCGCCAGACGAAATCGCCCGGATGGGCGGTGACGACGAGTCCGGTTTTCTGCTCCGACATTCAGAACTCCATTTGTTGATTTCTCAGAAGCCGCCGTGCCGCGTCGCCTCGATGGCCTGCTTCAGCAGCTTCATGAAACTCGTGAGATGCTTGCGCATCGCCGCCTCGGCGGCGTCGGCATCGCCCGCGCACAGGGCGTCGACAATGGCGCGATGCTCGGCGAGCGAGGTCTGCGGCCGCCCGGGCAGCAGGATGACGCGGTATTGCAGCCGCACCAGATGCGACTTCAGCGTATCGAGAATGCGGTTGGCGGTGGCGTTGCCGGCGATGCGCTGGATCTCCCGGTGCAGCGCGGCGTTGCAGCGCGAGAACGCTAAGTCGTCGGCGTCCTTCACCGCCCGGCGCATGCCGGCTTCGACGGCGCGCAGCGCCTTGCGGTCGGCGCCGGTCGCGCGCGCCGCCGCCTGGCGCGCCACCATGGCTTCGATGGCGAGCCGCGTCTCGGCGATCTCGATCGCCTCGGCGTCGGTGATGGCGCGCACGCGGGCGCCGCGGTTCTTCTCGCGCACCACCAGGCCTTCCTGGTCGAGCATGGCGAGCGCGGTGCGGACATGGACGCGGTTGACGCCGTAGGCGGCGGCGAGATCGGCCTCGACCAGCCGTTCGTTCGGCATCAGCCGGCCGCGCGTGATCGCCTCGCGCAGGCGCGCGGTCACGTCGGGTCGGGCAGGGGTTGCGCGGGCGGGGCGGGGCATCGGTCCACAATCTGGTTAGCCAAATTGTTGACAATTTGGCCGGGCCGGTCAAGCTTCCCGTCGCAACGCCGGTGGACGGACCGCGGGCGGCGAACAACGGGTTTCTTGCCAATGGCCGACGTCACCACGCTGCGCATCTGCCTCGGCGACTACCCGCATACGCTGCCGCTCAAGCGCGGCGAGATCACGTCGGCGACGCTCAAGCTCGACTTCATCGAGGTCAAGGCCATGCATACGGCGTTCAAGCCGATGGTGCGCGAGCACGCCTTCGACGCCAGCGAACTGGCGCTGACCACCTATTTCCAGGCCAAGGCTTACAACAAGGGCCTGACGCTGCTGCCGGCCGCAATGCTGTCGCGCTTCCAGCACCACACCATGCTCTACAACAGCACGCGCGGCACGCTCACGCCCAAAGACCTCGCCGGCAAACGCATCGGCGTGCGCTCGTACAGCCAGACCACCGGCGTCTGGATCCGCGGCATCCTCGCGAACGACTACGGCGTCGATCTCTCGGGCGTACAGTGGGTGACCTTCGAGGACGGCCACGTCGCCGAGGCCAAGGACCCGGCCGGCGTCATCCGCGCCGGCGCCGGGCAGGACATCACCGCCATGCTGCTGGCGGGCGAGCTGGACGCCGCCATCTACGGCGCGGCCATGCCGAAGAACCCGCAGCTCAAGAGCGTGGTCGCCAACCCCGACGCCGACGCCAAGGCCTGGTACGCCAAGCACGGCCTGGTGCCGGTCAACCACATGGTGGTGGTGACCGACGAGCTGAAGCGCGCCAACCCGGCCGCGGTCGCGGAGCTGTACCGGCTGCTGGAGGCCGGCAAGAAAGCGGCCGGGGTGCCGGCCGGCGGCATCGACACCGCGCCGTTCGGCAAGGAAGCCAACCGGCCCTGCCTCGAATTGCTCATTTCTTATGCGGTCCAGCAGGGCCTGTTGGCGCGGCCGCTTTCTATCGACGAACTCTGGTAGTCCTGCGCCGCATGGAGCTTTTTGGAGCGGCTGGCTCGTCACCATGGAGTGCCACGTATAATGCTGGCGAAGATTCAGCCGAAAATGCCTAATAATTAATCAGAGGTCTTTGACCAAAAACTGGGCAGGGTCCAGCTCAATAATAGATAATCCTTCTAAAACAATAGCTTGTTGCAAATTTCGGCCCTTGGCACAGGGCTTGCGAACTCCCCTTTGCGCCAAAACGTCGCCAGACGCAGCGCGCGTCAAATGCAGGGGATTACGCTCATGTTGAAATCGATCAAGGCGGTCGCCAGTCGACCGAATTCCCGCCGGTGGCTTGCCGCCGCCGCGGGTCTCGCCTTCGCGGCGTCGGGGGCCGTTGCGCCCGCAGCCGCCCAGGACACCATCAAGGTTGGCATCCTTCACTCGCTCTCCGGCACCATGGCCATCAGCGAAACCACGCTGAAGGACACCATGTTGTTCCTCATCGACGAGCAGAACAAGAAGGGTGGTCTGCTCGGCAAGAAGCTCGAGGCGGTGGTCGTCGACCCGGCCTCGAACTGGCCGCTGTTCGCCGAAAAGGCGCGCGAGCTGATCTCCAAGGACAAGGTCTCGGTGGTGTTCGGCTGCTGGACCTCGGTCTCGCGCAAGTCGGTACTGCCGGTGTTCAAGGAGCTGAACTCGATCCTGTTCTACCCGGTGCAGTACGAAGGCGAAGAGAGCGAGCGCAACGTGTTCTACACCGGCGCAGCGCCGAACCAGCAGGCCATTCCCGCCGTCGACTACCTGATGAGCAAGGACGGCGGCTCGGTGAAGCGCTGGGTGCTGGCGGGCACCGACTACGTCTATCCGCGCACCACCAACAAGATCCTTGAGGCCTATCTGAAGTCGAAGGGCGTCAAGCAAGAAGACATCATGATCAACTACACGCCGTTCGGTCATTCCGATTGGCAGACCATCGTCGCCGACGTCAAGAAGTTCGGCTCGGCCGGTAAGAAGACCGCCGTGGTGTCTACCATCAACGGCGACGCCAACGTGCCGTTCTACAAGGAGCTCGGCAACCAGGGCGTCAAGGCGACCGACATTCCGGTGGTCGCGTTCTCGGTCGGCGAAGAAGAGCTCGCCGGTCTCGACACCAAGCCGCTGCTCGGCCACCTGGCCGCCTGGAACTACTTCCAGTCGATCAAGGACAAGGGCAACGCTGAGTTCATCGCCAAGTGGAAGGCCTTCACCAAGAATCCGAAGCGCGTCACCAACGACCCGATGGAAGCCCACGTGATCGGCTTCGCGATGTGGGTGAAGGCGGTCGAGAAGGTGAAGTCGACCGATCCGGACAAGGTGATCGACGCCCTCCCGGGCATCGAAGCGCCGAACCTGACCGGCGGCGTGTCGAAGATGCTGCCGAACCATCACATCACCAAGCCGGTGTTCGTCGGCGAAATCAAAGGCGACGGCCAGTTCGACGTGGTGTGGAAGACCAAGGGTCTCGTCCCGGGCGATGCCTGGACCGACTTCCTGCCGGGCTCGAAGGATCTCGAGGCCGACTGGGTCAAGCTGAAGTGCGGCAACTACAACACCGTCACCAAGAAGTGCGGCGGGCAAGGGTCTTGAGTTGAGTTTCCTGACCTGACGCCTGACTGACACTCCGGAGGCGGCGGTTCTGCCGCCGCCTCCCTCTCTTCGACAACAGTTCCTGCCGGGACGGATCGAAATGAGTTTCTATGGTCGCATGGTGGCGCTCGTGTTCGCCGTCGGCGTGTTGCTTGCCGGCGCGGCGGTCGCGCAGGCCGGTGCTTACGAAGACGCGCTTGCCGGCTTCACCACCGATTCGTTCAGCGACACCGCCGAGGCCGTCGACGCCGCGGTCGCCAGCGCCGATCCGCGCACCGCGCCGCTGCTTGCGGCGTTGAAAGACCAGCGCCTGCTGTATTCGGCCGAGGCCAAGAAGGTTTTCATCAAGGACAAGGCCGACAAGCTGACCGACGCCGCCTCCGGCGAGCCGGTCGCCGCGCCGCCGTCCGACATCGAGGCGGTGCGCCTCAACAACCGGCTGCGCGGCATGCTGGACGCGGCGCTCGGCTCGCTCACGCTGATGGCCAAGGAGCCGGCGCGCCGGCTGGAGGCGGCGCAGGCCGTGTTCAAGTCGCGCGACGCCGGCGTGCTGCCGAACATCGACAAGGCGCTGGAAAAGGAAACCGACCCGCGCGTGAAGAAGGCGCTGCTGGAGGCGCGCGCCGCCATCACGCTGTATTCGGCCGACGCCACGCCCGACGAGAAGATCGTCGCCATCGGCGTCATCCGCGACCGCGGCGACCAGGACGCGCTCGGCCTGATCGACGGCCTGCCGTCCGATCTGCCGGCCGAGGCCAAGAAGGCGGCGGCCTCCGCCAGCTCCAAGATCCAGGGCAACCTCGCGGTCTGGAACGCGGTGCAGAACGCCTGGTACGGCCTGTCGCTTGGCTCGGTGCTGCTGCTGGCGGCCATCGGGCTCGCCATCACCTTCGGCGTCATGGGCATCATCAACATGGCCCACGGCGAGATGGTGATGCTCGGGGCCTACACGACCTACGTCGTGCAGGAGCTCATCCGCTCGTACAATCCGGCGCTGTTCGACTATTCGCTGCTGATGGCGGTGCCGCTCGCCTTCATGGTCGCCGGTATCGTCGGCATCGTCGTCGAGCGCAGCATCATCCGTTTCCTGTACGGCCGGCCGCTGGAAACGCTGCTCGCCACCTGGGGCCTGTCGCTGATCCTGCAGCAGGTGGTGCGCACCATCTTCGGGCCCACCAACAAGGAAGTCGGCAATCCGTCCTGGATGAGCGGCGCCTTCGACTTCGGAGGCATCCTCATCACCTATAACCGGCTCTGGATCATCTGCTTCACGCTGGCCGTGTTCGTCGCGCTGCTGGCGATGCTGCGCTTCACGCGGCTGGGCCTCGAAATGCGCGCGGTGACGCAGAACCGCGGCATGGCGGCGGCGATGGGCATCCGCACCGCGCGCATCGACGCGCTCACCTTCGGGCTCGGCTCAGGGATTGCCGGCATTGCCGGCGTGGCGCTGTCGCAGATCGACAACGTCTCGCCCAATCTCGGCCAGGGCTACATCATCGACAGCTTCATGGTCGTGGTGTTCGGCGGCGTCGGCAATCTGTGGGGTACGCTGGTCGGCGCCTTCACCCTCGGCATCGCCAACAAATTCCTCGAACCCTATGCCGGCGCCGTGCTCGGCAAGATCGCCATCCTGGTCTTCATCATCCTGTTCATCCAGAAGCGCCCGCGCGGCATGTTCGCGCTCAAGGGCCGGGCGGTGGAGGCATGACGACTGTGGTGATGGCTCCCTCATGGTTCGAGACGCGCGGCTGCGCCGCGCTCCTCACCATGAGGTCGCACGAGAATAGCCCTCATCCTGAGGAGCGAGCGAAGCTCGCGTCTCGAAGGATGAGGGCGTGTGGAGGCGTCGCATGAACGCCTTTCCGCTCACCCGCCTGCTCGATAAGGCCTCGACCATCTTCCTGGTGCTGCTGGCGGCGTTCGCGATCGCAATTCCGGTGCTCAACCTGCTGGTGCCGGCCGCGTCCTCGCTGCACGTCTCGACCTATCTCGTCTCGCTGTTCGGCAAATACATCTGCTACGCCATGCTGGCGCTGTCGATCGACCTGATCTGGGGCTATGCCGGCATCCTGTCGCTCGGCCACGGCGCGTTCTTCGCGCTCGGCGGCTACGCCATGGGCATGTACCTGATGCGCCAGATCGGCGCGCGCGGCGTCTACGCCAACCCGGTGCTGCCGGACTTCATGGTGTTCCTGAACTGGCAGGAACTGCCGTTCTTCTGGTACGGCTTCAACAGTTTCGCCTATGCGGCGCTGATGATCTTCCTGGCGCCCGGCCTCTTGGCCTTCGTGTTCGGCTGGTTCGCGTTCCGCAGCCGCGTCACCGGCGTTTATCTCTCGATCATCACGCAGGCGATGACCTACGCGCTGATGCTCGGCTTCTTCCGCAACAATTTCGGCTTCGGCGGCAACAACGGCCTGACCGACTTCAAGGACATTCTCGGATTCAACGTGCAGGCCGAGGGTACGCGCATCGCGCTCTTGGTGGTCTCGTGCCTGGCGCTGGCGCTCTGCTTCCTGATTTGCCGCGCGGTGGTCACCTCCAAGTTCGGCAAGGTGCTGGTGGCGATCAGAGACGCCGAGACGCGCACGCGCTTCCTCGGTTACCGGGTCGAGGCCTACAAGTTGTTCGTGTTCACGCTGTCGGCCTGCATGGCGGGCGTGGCCGGCGCGCTCTACGTGCCGCAGGTCGGCATCATCAATCCCGGCGAGTTCGCGCCCGGCAACTCGATCGAGGCGGTGATCTGGGTGGCGGTCGGCGGCCGCGGCACGCTCACCGGCGCGATCCTCGGGGCCTTCGTCGTCAACTACGCCAAGACCTATTTCACCTCCGGTTTCCTGGCGCCGTATTGGCTGTTCATGCTGGGCGGCCTTTTCATCGCGGTCACGCTGTTTCTGCCGCGCGGCATCATCGGCACGCTCAAATACGGCTTCGACCGCCGCGCCGCCGCGCGATCGGCTGCGGCCGAGGACGGCGCCGATGCGGTCGCGCGCAACGGCGCGCCGCGGGCGGCCGAGTAGGGGGCGCGCATGGAACCGAAAACCACTTCCGCTTTGCTCTACCTCGACGGCATCAGCGTCTCGTTCGACGGCTTCAAGGCGCTCAACGAGCTGTCGTTCATGATCGAGCCCGGCGAGATGCGCGCCATCATCGGCCCGAACGGCGCCGGCAAGACCACCATGATGGACGTCGTCACCGGCAAGACCCGGCCCGACGACGGCGACGTCTTCTTCGAGCAGGGCGGCTACGACCTGTCCAAGCTGGACGAGACCGAGATCGCCGAGCTCGGCATCGGCCGCAAGTTCCAGAAGCCGACGGTGTTCGACATGCACAGCGTCGAGGACAACCTGCTGCTGGCGCTCAAGAACGACCGCCGCGTGCGCGCGACACTGCTGTGGCAATCGTCGAGCCCGCAGGAAAAGCGCATCGACCAGATCCTCGACACCATCCGGCTTAAATCACTGCGCTCGCGCGTCGCCGGCAGCCTGTCGCACGGCCAGAAGCAGTGGCTGGAGATCGGCATGCTGCTGGCGCAGGAACCCAAGCTCCTGCTGGTCGACGAGCCGGTCGCCGGCATGACCGACGTCGAGACCATGCAGACCGCCGAGCTGTTGAAGGAAATCAATGCGACCAAGACCGTCATCGTGGTCGAGCACGACATGGCCTTCGTGCGCGAACTCGGCGTCAAGGTGACGTGCCTGCACGAAGGTTCGGTGCTGGCCGAAGGCACCATCGATCAGGTGTCGGAGAACGAGCGTGTGGTGGAAGTGTATTTGGGTAGATAGAGCGAATAGGGAGTAGCGAGATGGCGAATAGTGAATAGCGAATAGCGAATAGTAAGAGACAATATCTGTCTTCACTATTCGCTACTCACTATTCGCTACTCGCTCGCTTCAGAACATGCTCGAAGTCTCCAACATCGACCTGCATTACGGCGCAGCCCAAGCGCTGCGCGGCATTTCGCTTCATGCCGAGCCCGGCAAGGTCACGTGCGTGCTCGGCCGCAACGGCGTCGGCAAGACCAGCCTCTTACGCGCCATCGTAGGCCAGCATCCGGTCAGCAAAGGCTCGATCACGCTCGGCGGCGCCGACATCACCCGCCTGTCGACGGTGCAGCGCGCCCGCAGCGGCGTCGCCTTCGTGCCGCAGGGCCGCGAGATCTTCCCGCTGCTCACCGTCGAGGAAAACCTCGAGACCGGCTTCGCGCCGCTCAAGCGCGACCAGCGCAGCGTGCCGGACGATGTGTTCGCGCTGTTTCCGGTGCTGGGCACCATGTTGAAGCGCCGCGGTGGCGACCTGTCCGGCGGCCAGCAGCAGCAACTGGCCATCGGCCGCGCGCTGGTGATGCGGCCCAAGCTGCTGCTGCTCGACGAGCCGACCGAAGGCATCCAGCCCTCGATCATCAAGGACATCGGCCGCGCCATCTCCTATTTGCGCTCGCTCAAGGAGATGGCGATCGTGCTGGTCGAGCAGTACTTGGACTTTGCGCAGGAACTGGGCGACCATCTGGTGGTGATGGACCGCGGCGCGATCGTCTATGCTAGCGACAAGGAAAACCTGGACGAAGGCGCGCTCAAGCGCGCCCTGGCGATTTGAGGATCTTGGCGTCGTCCCCGCGTAGGCGGGGACCCAGTACGCCGCAGCTTCTCGTCTCCGACGAGGCGTTCGTGTTTACTGGATGCCCGCCCATAGGCGGCGCGAAGCGACGCCGTCCTCTGGACGGCTATGGCGGGCATGACAGATAAGGGTTTCGGCGGTGCTGACCACGACAACAAGCTCAGACACCTTTGCCGCCAACCGTGCCACCGGCACGATTGCGCTGTCGGTCGCGGCGGAGGGTGGCCGCACGCGCCGCAGCAAGGTGCACGAGGCCGGCTCGCTGCGCGTGCGCTTCCCCAACGTCACCACGGACGCGCTGGAAGCCGTCATCGTCAACACCGGCGGCGGCATGACCGGCGGCGACCATTTCAGCATCGCCATTGAGGTGGGTGAGGGCGCTCGTTTGGTCGCCGGCACCGCGGCGGCCGAGAAGATCTACCGCTCCAACGGTCCGGACGCCGAGATGACCGTCACGCTTTCGGTCGCTGCCGGCGCGCATCTGGCCTGGCTGCCGCAGGAGACCATCCTGTTCGACCAGGCGCGGCTGTCGCGCCGCATCGACATCGAGATTGCGGACGATGCCTCGCTCATCATGGTCGAAGCGGTGATCTTCGGCCGCGCGGCGATGGGGGAGGCCATGAACAATGGTTTCTTCGCCGATCGCTGGCGTCTCAAGCGGGGCGGCAAGCTCATTTATGCCGACGCCCTGCGCCTCGACGGCGCCACTGCCGACAAGCTCGCCCGCTGTGCGGTCACTAATGGTGGCATCGCGCTCGCCACCGTGCTGATCGCGCCGGGCGGCGACGACCAGCTCGCGGCCGTGCGCGCGCTGGAAGAACAATTCGTTGGAGAGGTCGGCTGCTCTGCCTGGAACGGCATTGCGGTGGCCCGGCTTTGTGCCAAGGATGGCGCAGGCCTGCGCCGCGATCTGATCGCGGTGCTCAACGCGCTCGGCACCGCCGTGCCGCGGCTGTGGCACCAATAGCTTCGCGAAGTTGAGGATGCGATGAACCTGACGCCCCGGGAAAAAGACAAGCTACTGATCGCGATGGCTGCGATCGTCGCGCGCCGCAGGCTGGAGCGCGGCGTCAAGCTCAACCATCCGGAGTCGGTCGCGCTCATCACCGACTTCATCCTGGAAGGCGCGCGCGACGGCCGCAGCGTCGCCGAGCTGATGGAGGCCGGCGCCCACGTCGTCACCCGCGCCCAGGTGATGGACGGCATCCCGGAGATGATCCACGACATCCAGGTGGAAGCGACGTTCCCCGACGGCACCAAGCTCGTCACCGTGCACAATCCGATCCGCTGAATGGAGTCTCCAATGAAGACGCTGCTGTCGTTGATGCTGCTGCCTGCGGCCGGTGCCGCTCATGCGCACGAGGCGCTGGCGCCGCATGTACATCCGCACGGCCAGAGCATGTTGCCCGGCATTGAGGTGATCGGCGTTGCGGCGCTCGTGTTGGCGCTCGGCGTGATCCTGGTCGTGCAGTACAAGCGCGGGCAACGCCGATGATCCCCGGCGAACTATTCATCAAGGACGGCGAGATCGAGCTCAACGCCGGCCGCAAGACGGTGACGCTCACCGTGTCAAACACCGGCGACCGGCCGATCCAGGTCGGCTCGCACTACCATTTCTTCGAAACCAACCCGGCGCTCAAGTTCGACCGCAAGAAGGCGCGCGGCATGCGGCTCGACATCGCCGCCGGCACGGCGGTGCGTTTCGAGCCGGGCCAGACGCGCGATGTCACGCTGGTCGCGCTCGCGGGAAAACGCACCGTTTACGGTTTCCGTCAGGACGTAATGGGGAAGCTGTGAGCACACCCGCCGTCATTCCGGGGCGCCGCGCCGAAGCCCGCAGGGCGAAGGCGGGGCGAACCCGGAATCCAGAAACAAGCGCCGTGCTTGCATCTGGATTCCGGGTCCGCGCTTTCAGCGCGTCCCGGAATGACGAAGAGTTTGTGGGGGCCCCAAAAAGCCATAACGGGCAGACCGTCGTCTGCCCGTCACAAGCTCTCGGATCCATACGCGGCGCGAGCGTGAGCTCAGCGTCTGTACCAGCTACTGAGAGCCAGGACCGGCAACCATGGACCACGAACTCCGCCGAAGCGGCGTCCACGTCCCATGACCGTTCGGCCATGGCGATCATCCAGGTCCGGCGTGAGCCGAAGAGGGTTGATCTGCGCTTAAGGCTACGCCCGCCGCGTTCGATTTCAAGAGGCTTCGCGAACCGGTTGATAACAGTGGGGATAACGTCATGTCGGTGAAAATGAAACGCGCGGCCTATGCCGACATGTTCGGCCCCACCGTCGGCGACAAGGTGCGGCTGGCCGACACCGATCTCATCATCGAGGTCGAGAAGGACTTCACCGTCTACGGCGAGGAAGTGAAGTTTGGCGGCGGCAAGGTGATCCGCGACGGCATGGGCCAGTCACAGGCGACCAACAAGCAAGGCGCGATGGACACCGTCATCACCAACGCGCTGATCCTCGACCACTGGGGCATCGTCAAAGCCGACGTCGGTTTGAAGGAAGGCCGCATCGCGGCGATCGGCAAGGCCGGCAATCCCGACATTCAGCCCGGCGTCACCATCGTCATCGGCCCCGGCACCGAGATCATCGCCGGCGAAGGCAAAATCCTCACCGCCGGCGGCTTCGACACGCACATCCACTTCATCTGCCCGCAGCAGGTGGAGGAGGCGCTGATGTCCGGCGTCACCTCGATGCTGGGGGGCGGCACCGGCCCCGCGCACGGCACCTTCGCCACCACCTGCACGCCGGGCCCGTGGCACATCGGCCGCATGATCCAGGCGGCCGATGCGTTTCCGGTCAATCTCGGCTTCGCCGGCAAGGGCAACGCCTCGCGGCCGGCCGCGCTCGAAGAGATGGTCAAGGCCGGCGCCTGTGCGCTCAAGCTGCACGAGGACTGGGGCACCACGCCCGCGGCCATCGACTGCTGCCTGTCGGTCGCCGACAAATACGACGTGCAGGTGATGATCCACTCCGACACGCTCAACGAGTCGGGCTTCGTCGAGGACACCATCAAGGCCTTCAAGGGCCGCACCATCCACGCCTTCCACACTGAAGGCGCCGGCGGCGGCCACGCGCCCGACATCATCAAGGTGGCGGGCCTCAAGAACGTGCTGCCGTCGTCGACCAATCCGACGCGGCCGTTCACGAAGAACACCATCGACGAGCATCTCGACATGCTGATGGTGTGCCACCATCTCGATCCGTCGATCGCCGAGGATTTGGCCTTCGCCGAAAGCCGCATCCGCAAGGAGACCATCGCCGCCGAGGACATCCTGCACGACCTCGGCGCGCTGTCGATGATGTCGTCGGACAGTCAGGCCATGGGCCGGCTGGGCGAGGTCATCATCCGCACCTGGCAGACGGCCGACAAGATGAAGAAGCAACGCGGCTCATTGCCCGGCGAGAAGGGCAACAACGACAACATGCGCGTCAAGCGCTACGTCGCCAAGTACACCATCAATCCGGCGATCGCGCACGGCGTGTCGAAGCACATCGGCTCTGTCGAAAAAGGCAAGCTCGCCGACCTGGTGCTGTGGACGCCGGCCTTCTTCGGCGTCAAGCCGGATATGATCATCAAAGGCGGCTCCATCGTCGCGGCGCAGATGGGCGATCCCAACGCCTCGATCCCGACGCCGCAGCCGGTGCATTACCGGCCGATGTTCGGCGCCTTCGGCAAGGCGCTGACGGCGTCGTCGCTGGTGTTCGTGTCGAAGGCGGCGGCGCGCTCGGACCTGCGCAAGCGCCTCGGCGTCGAGAAGCAGTTCGTCGGCGTCGACAAGACCCGCACGATCACCAAGAAGAGCATGATCCACAACGGCGCCACGCCGGTGATCGAGGTCGATCCGGAGACCTACGAGGTGCGCGCCGACGGCGAGCTCCTGACCTGCGCGCCGGCCGAAACGCTGCCGATGGCGCAGCGGTATTTCCTGTTCTGACGCCATTCCTGTCTAGACGCGATCTAAACTATGACAATTGCGACGCGCTTGATCCGGGGCTATTCGTCGTGAACGCGCTCGGCCGTGTCACCCGAGCATGCATTTTGGCAACGGGTAATGATGCGATACGTATTCTTCAGTGTCGGCTGTTTGATGGTCGCGCTCGCCCTGATCGGCGCCGTGGTGCCGCTTATGCCGACGACCGTCTTCCTTATCGCTGCGGCGGCCTGCTTCGCGCATTCTTCGCCGCGGCTCGAAGCGTGGCTGCTCGGCCATCCGCGGTTCGGTCCGACCCTGAGGGATTGGCGCGCCCACGGCGCCATCTCGCGCCCGGCCAAGTTGACGGCCTGCGCCGGCATGACGGCCGGTTTTGCCGTCTTCTGGATCGGCAGCCACCCGTCGGCGCTGCTCGCGGCCGTGGTGGCGGGGCTGTTGCTGACCAGCGCGCTTTACGTAGTGTCGCGCCCGACAGCCGACCGGCGATAGCATGAAGCGCGTGACCGCCATCAAAGCGCCTGGCACCTGGCCGGCAGCGGCCGTTGCCGACCGCGTTGTGCTCGACGCCGGCGACCGCAACCGGCGGCGCATCATGCTCACTGGTGAGAAGGGCACCGAGTTCCTGCTCGACTTCGCCAAGCCCGTCGGCCTGCGCGACGGCGACGGCCTCGTGCTCGACGACGGCAGCATCGTGCTGGTTGCCGGCGCGCCGGAGCGGCTGATCGAAATCCGCGCCGGCAGCGCGCTCGCCTGCGCGCGGCTGGCCTGGCATCTCGGCAACCGCCACACCGACGTGCAGATCGTCGGCGACAGGATCCGCATCCGCCGCGACCACGTGCTCGAAGACATGCTGCGCGGCTTAGGGGCGCATCTCGAACCGGTCGACGCGCCGTTCGATCCGGAGCAGGGCGCGCCGCACGGGCAT
>CAYJPU010000025.1:21419-23223 GCA_964372105.1 uncultured Undibacter sp. | reverse complement strand
GCCAGCGGCGCGTGGTTGACGTATTGCACGAACAGCGCGTCGCGCCCGCCCGGCGTCAGCACGCCGACCGCTTCGGCGGTCACCGGCCATTGCGTCAGCCATTGCACCGCCGAGCCAAACCGGTTGGCGCCGCAGAACACCAGGTGGTCGCAATCGGCCTGCGCCAGCAAGGTTTCGGCGGCCGCGCGCCGGCGCGCCATCTCGGCGTCCGAAAAGCGCGGGTAGTCGGCCTCGACGATGCGGGCGAGATGCGGCGGGAGGGTCATTGCGCCGGATTGTGAGGCGGAAAACCTCACTGGCGCAATGGGGCACTACCGGCGGCGGGGTGAGTTGATCGCCACGCAAGAACCTTTAACGTGCGCCGCAAATTCGGCCGGCAGGAGACCCCCGATGCCCTCGACGATCCTCGATTCCGCGGTGTTCCGCAATATTTTCACCACCGAGCCCATGCGGGTCGTGTGGTCGGACGAGAACCGCGTGCAGAAATATCTCGACTTCGAGGCGGCGCTGGCGGTGGCGCAAGCCAGGCTCGGCATCATCCCGCAGAAGGCCTGCGACGAGATCGTCAAGCACTGCTCCGCCGACAAGATCGATATGGCGAAACTCAAGGAGGCGACCGAGCGCATCGGCTATCCGGTGCTGCCGGTGGTGCAGCAGCTGGTGAAGCTGTGCAAGGACGGACTCGGCGAATGGAGCCACTGGGGCGCCACCACCCAGGACATCACCGACACCGCCACCATCATGCAGATCCGCGAGGCGCTGGCGCTGGTCGAGAAGGAGATCGACGGCATCTGCGACGCGCTCGCCGCGCTCGCCAAGAAGTACCGCGACACGCCGATGGCCGGCCGCAGCAACCTGCAACAGGCGGTGCCGATCACCTTCGGCTACAAGATGGCGACCATGCTCGCCGCCTTCGAGCGCCACAAGCAGCGGCTCAACGAGTTGAAGCCGCGCGTGCTGGTCGGTGAGTTCGGCGGCGCCGCCGGCACGCTGTCGTCGCTCGGCAAAGACGGGCTGAAGTGCCAGGTCGAGCTGATGAAGGAGTTGAAGCTCGGCCAGCCGGCGATCTCGTGGCACACCGTGCGCGACATCATCGCCGAGGTCGGCTGCTTCCTCGGGCTGGTCACCGGCTCGTGCGGCAAGATCGCCTTCGACGTCAAGCTGCTGATGCAGACCGAAGTGGAAGAGGTCTACGAGCCGTTCCACGCCGGCCGCGGCTCGTCCTCGACCATGCCGCAGAAGCGCAACCCGATCTCGTCGGTCTACATCACCGCGCAGACCGCGATGGTGAAGCAACTGGTTGCGGCTTTGCTGGAGGCGATGGTGGAAGACCACGAACGCTCGACCGGCCCGTGGGAGATCGAGTGGATCGCGCTGCCGGAGATCTTCATGCTGTCGGCCGGCGCGCTGGCGCAGACCCGCTTCGTGGTCGAAGGCATCCAGGTCAACGAGAAGAAGATGGCCGAGAACCTCGGCATCACCAAGGGCCTGATCATGTCGGAAGCGGTGATGATGGGGCTCGGGCCGATGCTCGGCCGCAACTTCGCGCACGACCACGTCTATGACATCTGCCGCGAAGTGGTGAAGACCGGCCGGCCGCTGATCGACCTGCTGGTCGAGGACAAGGAGATCGCCAAGCACATCGACCGCAAGGGCCTGGAGAAGCTGGTCGACCCGGCGAACTATCTCGGCGTCGCCGGCGAGATGGTGGACCGCGTGCTGGCGATGCGGGGGACTAAGTAAATGCCTCTCTCGGCCTCATGGTGAGGAGCGCTCCGCAGGAGCGCGTCTCGAACCATGGGGC
>CAYJPU010000025.1:20049-21409 GCA_964372105.1 uncultured Undibacter sp. | reverse complement strand
GGGGCCCGCCCCCCCCCCCCCCCCCCCCCCCCCCCCCCCCCCCCCGAGCCGGGATCCAGTACGCCGTGTCCTATCGATAAACTGCGGCGTACTGGATCACCCGCTTTCGCGGGTGATGACAACAAGAGATTCAGGTGCTCTTCGGCATCGTCTTCCAGATCGCCGCCGCCACGGCGAGCGTGGCGACGCCGAGCCCCAGGAACAGCACCGGCAGCGTCGCGCCGAACTTCTGCAACAGCGCGACGATGACCGTCGCGCCGGTCATGAAGGCGGCGTTCAGCACGTTGACCGCCGCCACCGTGCGTGCGCGGTAGTCGGCGTCCGACCAGGCCTGCACGGCCGCAAAGGCCGGCACGATGAACAGCCCGCCCGACACCGCGAGGCCGACGAGATCGATCGCCGCGCGAACGCCGAGCACCGACGAGAACACCGCGGCCGGCGCCTGCGGCGTCGCCGACGGCACGGCGCTCCAGGTGCTCAAACCGATGTCGAGCGCGAACAGGCCGAGCAGCGTAGCGCCGACCACCGTCGTCGTCAGCACGATGCGGCCGCGCGCGATGGCCGCCGCCAGCCCCGAGCCGACGCCGACCGCGATCGAGAACATCGCCAGATAGATCGTCACCGTGGTCTCGTCGCCGCCGATCAAGACCTTGATCAAAGGCGGCAGCAGCGACAGCACCACGATGCCGGCGAGCCAGAACCAACTCGTCACCATGGCGCCCCACCACAGCCGCGCGTCGGCGCGCAGATGGCGGAGCATCGCGGCGGTCGAGGCCGCGATGTTGGCGGTGACTTTCAGATGCGGCGCGCCCTCGCCGCTCGGCGGGATCAGCAGCGCCGCCACCCAGCAGGCGAGCGAGAAGCCGATCACCAGCGGTGCAAAGGCAAAGGGACCGCCGCCGTTGCGCGCCGCCATGCCGCCGACGATGGTGCCGAGCAGGATCGCGACGAAGGTCGCGCCTTCGACCAGCGCGTTGCCGGCCGGCAACTGCGCGCGCTCGAGATGGTCCGGCAGGATGCCGTACTTGATCGGCCCGAACAGCGACGCCAATACGCCGAAGCCGAACAGCGCGGTGAACAGAATGGGCAGCGACTCGCGCGCGTAGCCCCAGACCGCGACGGCGGCGACGAAGATCTCGACGAACTTGACGATCTGCGCCACCCGCGCCTTGTCGTAGCGGTCGGCCAGCTCGCCGCCGAGACCCGACAAAAAGAAATAGGGCGCGATGAAGACCGCGCTCGCGACCGTGATCAGCGCTTCGGCATCGGGATGGCTGCGGAACAGGATGAGGAAGACCAGCGCGGTCTTCAGGAAATTATCGTTGAACGCCGCGAAGAACTGGCACCAGAACAGCGGCGC
>CAYJPU010000025.1:17301-19949 GCA_964372105.1 uncultured Undibacter sp. | reverse complement strand
CGACCGCAGATCGGCCAGTAATATGCGCAAATCGAGCTCGCGGAACTCGATGTAATTCTTGCGCAGCCAGCGCTGCAACTCGTCATGAGCGTCTGGCGAAAGACCGGCCGCGCGCGCGGCGACGTCATCGGCGAACGAGAACGGTGGCGACTCGACGAATTTGCGCAAGGCCGGCGCCAGCATCGGCAGGCGCACCACCGCTTCGGCGGCGCTCAGGCCGTAACGGTCGCCGTGCTGCGTCGGCCCGAAGATCTCGTTGTGCACCGGCACCAGCGTCGCGGCGGGAAAGCGCCGCCGCAGACCGCGAAACGCCTCGACCGAGGTGCGGTCGGGCGTGAGCATGAACAAAATCGCCGGCGCGATGCCGCGGCCATGCGCCTCGTCGGCAAAGCCGATCTGCTCGGCGATCGTAAAGAACGGCTCGAACGCGTCGTGGCCGAGATCGACGACGCGCGTGACGCCGTCGGGCGCCACCAGCGCGTCGAACAGCGCCATCTGGCCCCTGATGTCGCCGACGGCGGCTGCGGCCGCCTGCGCCGGCAGGAACCGCCGCAGCGAACCCTCGCCGCTGTTGAGATCGTAGGCCGCGACCGCGCGGCCTTCGTGGCGGTGGAAATCGGTCAGCAGCCGCGCCAGCAGCGTCTTGCCGACGCGCGGCCGCGGCGAAGCGACGATGCTGACGGAAGTGCGGAACGACATCGCTTCACCGGATGCCGTCCGCACGTCGGGCCGGCGTTGAAATCAGCCGACAGCCTGGCGGACGGAGTTGTCCATCTTCGGCGCGACGAGGTCGATCAGCTTCACGCGATCGAACTCGCTCCACACGTTGCCGAGCCAATGGCGCACGTAGCCGCGCAGCACGAAGGAGTAGTTGGCCGGCTCGCCCTTGAGGCTCTTGTTGGCGACGAAGGAGACGTAGGGCACGCTCGCCACTTCCACCTGTTCGCAGGCCATCTCGTTGAGCTTCGGGATGGTGATCTCCTCGGCGGTGCCCTTGATCTCCTTGAAGTAGGAGTCGTAGGTCGCCGGGTCCCATTCGAAGAACGACGTGTTGTTGATGAAGTTCTTCACCAGGAAATAATTGGCGTCGCCGACGAAGCGCGAGGTCTCGGCGATCTCGTCGAGCGACGCGATCGAGGGGCCGAGGATGTGGAACACCGCGAAGGTGATCTGGCCCTTCTTGGCCGACTCGAGGAAGCCGATGTCGTTGAGCGCCTGCAGCGTCGACGACAGCAGGCCGGCGCGCACGTCGATGACCGTCACCTTGGCCGCGGCGCTGCCGAGCGTGTCGAAGATCTTCATCTGGTCGGCGACCTCGTTCACGTCCACCACCTCGGTGATCTCCGGATGGAAGCGCTTGAGCGTGCCGCGCGGCGACTCGGTGTCGAAGGCGCGGGTCGGCGTGTGATGCGCGCCGAAGTAGTCGAGCAAGGTGCGGGCGACGGTGGTCTTGCCGACGCCGCCTTTGTCGGCGCCAACGAGAATCACTGCGGGTCTGGCCATGTTCGGACTTTCTCGAGCGGGGAAGCTTCCGGGCGGCGCGACTCAGTACTGCGCGTCGAATCATACCCTCGCCGGGAGTCTGTGAAAACGCCGCGATGACCCCTGTCACCAGCTCATATTGGTCCGCTCTGGCGTTTCCGGCGGCGCGATGATTTGCTTGGCTCAAGCCGCTGAACAAGACCGGGATGGGAGGGCAACGCCGATGGCCGTGATTTTCAACGAAGGCACCGTGGCGGGCGTCCGCGACGGCGGGGGCCTGATCCGGCAGCATCTGCTGACGCCGGCGCGCGTGCCGGGAACGGCCATCCTGCTCGACCGCCTGACGCTGGTGCCCGGCGCGGACGCGCGGCTGCCGGTGGCGGCCACCAGCGTCGCCTGGCTCCAGGTGCTCACCGGCGCAGCCGCGCTGACGCATAGCGACCGCCGCGAGGCGCTCAACGACGCCTGTATCGCATTCCTGCCGGCCGGCTTTGCCGGACACCTCACCACGGCGGCCGGCGCGACCTTTCTCTATGGCGAGATTCCGGATGCCGCACGGCTCGACCCGCGCTTCACGCAAGATCCGCCGCCGTTCCGGCTGGCCGACTGGACCCGCGAGCCGGTGCTGGATTCCGAACACGACGCCCGCCAGCGCATCTACCTGGTGACGCCGAAGCTGTTCGGCACCAAGGCGGTCAAAGGCGAGATGATCATCTATCCGCCCGGCACGGCGGCGGCCAATCATCACCACGAGGGCGCCGAGCACTTCATGTACGTGCTGCGCGGGCGCGGCACCGTCTATGCCAACGAGCAGCCGTTTCCGGTGCGCCAGGGCGACGTGATCTACTACCCGGACCGCGAGCGGCACTATCTCGAAGCCGCGGCGGACGAAGAGCTGGTGTTCGCGGAGTTCTTCGCGCCGGCGGAATTCAAGACCATCTGGGTGGACGAATCGCAGGTCTGCGCCTGGCTGCCGACCGGGCGCGACATCCGCGGCCGCGCACCGGTGCGCGAGATCAAGGCGCACTCGGTGGCGGCGGTCGAAAGTCCGCAGGATGTGTGAGTTGAAGGCCCGCCTGCGCTAAAGCTTCGGCGGGCAACCTTCGCCAACCGAAGGCCGGCTTGCCAACCATAGCTCGCGAAGCGAGTGAAGGCTGGTGGCGACG
>CAYJPU010000025.1:0-17291 GCA_964372105.1 uncultured Undibacter sp. | reverse complement strand
TGAACCCCCGACCCCCCGCTTACGAAGCGGATGCTCTACCGCTGAGCTACGTCGGCTGGATGGGCGCCACTACTATCGGCGGGCGCCTGCCTTGGCAAGCAATGAGCGCGAGGCAATGCGTTTGCGTTACCGCAGCCGCTGGCGCAGCCGCCAGGCCTCGGCCGAGGCCGGGGTGCCGGGTCCCGCGGCCAGATCGCCGTCCAGATCGGCGTCCGGGCCCGGATCGTCGGGCGCGTGCACCAGCGGGATCACCGGCTCGGCCGACGTCACCTTGGCCGCGGGCTTGGGCGCAGCCGCCTTGCGGGCGGACTTTTCGGGCTCCGGCTTAAATTCCGGCTTGGGTTCCGGCTTGACCTCGGCAACGGACGCGGGCTCAGGCGCCGCGATTTCGACCGGCGCTGCCGGCGGCGGCACCTCGATCACCGGCTGGCTGACGCCGAGCTCGGCCAGCGCCACGCGCCATTCGAAGCCGTCGAGCCGGCCGTTGGGCGTCACCGGCAGCCAGCGGTCGGACACGACGCCGTCCGCCGTCCACACCGGATCGCCGACGGCGCGCATGGCGCGGCCCATCCATTCGCGCACGCGGCCGGTGTCGCCGTGCTCGCTCTCCTCGATCTCGGCCATCAGCGTGGCGACGCGGCGGGTCGGCGCAGAGAGATAGGGCGCCAAGGCGTTGCGCGCCGTGTCGAACTCCTTTGCCTCCAGCGCGGCGCGCGCCACCGCCAGCGCGCCCTCAAGCTGGCCCGGCACGCGCGACGCCAGCTTCTGCATGCGCGCCAGCCGCTCGCGCGCGCTGTCGCCGAGCTGCAGGTCGGCATAGGCCGCGGCGAGATCGGGATGCGGGCTGATCTCCCACGCCTTCTCGAGAACGCGGCGCGCCTTGCGCTGCTCGCCCGCTTCGCTCAAGCGCCGCCCGGCCAGCGCCGCCGCCGGCACCAGATCGGGCGCGAGCTTCACCGCTTCCAGCACCGCCGCGCGCGCCGTGTCGCGGTCGAGGTCGTCGAGCGCGATGGCGCGCGCCGTCAGCAGCACCGCGCGCCTGCGGCGGTAGACGGACTTCTCCAGCGAGCTCTTCATGTGATCGAGCGCGTCGAGCGCGCCGGCCCAGTCCGTCGCCGCACAACGGTCGTCGAGCACGGCCTGGCCGGCCCAGACGAGCGCGGGTGCGACACGCGCGGCTTCTTCCGCCGTCCGGCGCGCGGTCACGGCGTCGTTGCGGCGTTGCGCTTCGATGTGGAGACCACGCAGCCCCAACAGCTTGGTGTCGTCGCGCCGCGCCATCTCGCGGAAGGCGCGCTCGGCGCTAGCGGCATCGCCGGACAATTGCGCGGCCTGCGCGCTCAACAGCAGCGTCAGCGGATCGTTCGGCGACAGCCGCGCCGCGTCGTCGGCCGAACGGCGCGCCAGACGCTGGTCGCCGGAGCCGACCGCGACCAGCCCGCGCGTGATGGCGAGATAGCCCTTCATGGCGCGGCGGTGGCGGAAGAACAGCGACACCTGCTCGGGCGAGCGCAGGATGCCGCGCACGATGGACCACACCAGCATCAGCACGACCAGCAGGGCGCCGACGGCGAGCGCCGCCACCATCAGCGAGGTCTCGATGCGGTAGCCCATCCAGGTGAGCACGACGTCGCCCGGCCGGTCGGCGAACCAGACGACGCCGGTGGCGATGAAGGCGAGAGCGATGAGGAACAGAACGACGCGGATCATGATGTCCTCACCGTGTGCCGAGCGCGCGCGCCGCGTCAGCCGCGAAATCGTGCGCTGATGCGAGCGCGGCCGCGCGCGCCTTGGCCTTGGCGATCCAGGCTTGCGCCGGCGCGCGCGTGGCGTCGGGCAGCTTGGCAAGATCGGAAAGCGCGCCGGGGATGTCGGCGTGCGCGGCTTCGACTTCGAGCCGCGCCAGCACGGCGGACGCGTCGTCGCCCGCGGGCGCATCGACCGGCGTCACGCGCACCAGCTTGCCGGCGTTGGCCTGCAGCCGGTCGAGGAACGAGCCGGACGGCGCGGCACCCGACAACTTCAAGAGCTGCGGCAGCAGCGCGCGCAGCTCCTGCGCCAGCGCGGCCGCGCTCGGCACGCCGGCCGCCGCGAACGCCGTCAGCGGCACGATGTAATTTTCATCGGCGCCGAGCGCCTTGGCCTGCGCCAGTTCGGTCGCGAACGGCGCGCCGCCCGTCACCGCCGCGCGCAAGGCCGCCGCGCTCAAGGCGAGGCGCGCCGCCTTGTCGCTGGCCGCGGTCTTGTCGAGGTCGTCGCGCGCGGCTTTGCTGGCCGCTTCCAACGCGGCGAGGCGCTGCGTCAGCGCGTCGACCTGCGCCGGCGTGATCGCGGCGGAAGCATCTTTCGCCACGTCCTGCACGCTGCCGCGCAATTGCGCCACGGCCTTCTCCGCCGCCTCGGCCTGCGTGCGGGCGCGCGCGGCGGTGGCGGCGGCGTCATCGCTGCGCTGGTTGAGCGCGGCGAGCGCCACGCCCAGCGACTTCATCGCGTTCTCGGCGGCGGTCAGCCGTTCGGCGGCGACGCCGTCGCCTTTCGGCAAAGTCTTGAGCGCGTCTTCCATCCTGGCGACACGCTGGCTCAGCGCGTCGACCGCCTTGGTGTCGACGGCGGGCGCCGCGCGGTTTTGCAAAGTCTGGCTCTGCAAGGATTGCACCTGCTGTTGCAGGGCCGCGAGCTGCGCGCTGTTGTCGTTGCCGCCGGTCGTTTGTACCGGCAGTACGCCGCTGGTCCACAGCGCACCGAGCACGGCGGCGGCGACGACACCGCCGGCGACGCCGGCGGCGAGCAGGCCGACCCAGGGTCCGCCCGGCTGCTTCAGCGGCGGCTGTTCCGGCGGCGGCGGCTGTTCGACGGCTTGTTCGCGCGGCGCGGCGGCAGGCGTTTCACGCGCCGGCTCAGGCGTTTCGCGGGGCGTCGCTTGTGCCGGCTGCGGCGGCGGTTCCGGTGCCGCGACCGGCGGCGTCATATCCTTGGCCTTCAGGTCGATGGTCGGCGCCGCGCGCTTTCGCTTGTCTGCCATCACGTTCTCCTAAAAGCGCGATTCGGCCCCGCCCCCGAGCCGTGAGATAACGCAATTGGCGCCAAGGCGCCACTTCAACCCCGTGACGGCGCCAGAAGGTCAATCAGCGCAGCCTCGTCCGGATGCGGCGCGATGGCCATGCGGGCCGCGCCGGCGCGCACCAGCGGCGCGGCGACCGGCTCCGCCAGACAGACGTGGCGTGGCGCCAAAGCAGCCTCGGCGATGCCGGCCGCTGTCGCACCGGCGACATAATTGTCGGCGCTGCGGCGGGAGTAATGCAGCACCGCGTCGATCTCGCCCGCCGTCAGCGCCGCGATCAGATCGTCCGGAAACGGCGCTGTGACCGCGCGGTAGACGACGCGCATGGCGGCCTTGATGCCGTGCACGGCCAGTTCGCCGATCAGGTCGGCGGCGCGGTCCTCGCCGGCGAGATAAAGCAGCGGCGTCGCCTTGTCGCGCACCTGCTCGCCGACGAGCCGCGTCAGATCGCGCACGTCGCCGCCGGCCGACTCGACATCGGTGAAGCCCGCGGCGCGCGCGGCGGCCGCGCTGCGCTCACCGACCGCGAACAGTTTCAGCTTGAGCAGCGCGGCGCGCGCCGGATTGTCGTTGATGGCGGCGGGCGCGTTGGCGCTGGTGATGACGACCGCGCCCCAGCGGCCGGCAAGATCGGCGGCGATCGGCTCGACGCGCATCAACGGCGCCACCAGCACGTCGTGGCCCCGCTGGCGCAAGGCGCTCGCCGTGCGTTCGGCGTCGGCCTGCGGGCGGGTGACGACGATGCGCATGGTCACTTTTTCCTGCGCATGATCTTATCCGAAAACCGGTATCCACTTTTCGGGATCATGCGCTTTCAAAAAATCCCGGCCCGGCGCGACGCTTGAGGTCGCGGCCGGCGTCCGCGCCGATGGCCGCCGCGTCCTTGCGATGGCCGGCGCCGGCAATGTCGTGCGCAGCCTTACCGTCGGGCCGCGCGATCAGGCCGCGAAACGACAAAGTGTCGTCCGAGAGGGTGGCGTGACCGGCGATCGGCGTTTTGCAGGAGCCGTCGAGCACGGCGAGGAACGCGCGCTCGCAGGCAACCGCCGCCGAGGTGTCGGCGTGATCGATGCGCGCCAGCATGTCGCGCGTGCGCGTGTCGTTCTCGCGCGCCTCGATGCCGATGGCGCCTTGGCCGACCGCCGGCAAGAACTCTTCCACGCTCAGGATGGAGGTGGCGTGCTGCGCCAGCCCGAGCCGGTTCAGTCCGGCAAGCGCCAGCAGCGTGGCGTCGACCTCGCCGGCCTCCAGCTTGCGCAGCCGCGTCTCGACATTGCCGCGCAGCGGCACGACCTTGAGGTCCGGCCGCGCGCGTTTGACGATCGCCTGCCGGCGCAGCGACGCGGTGCCGAGCGTCGCGCCCGGCGGCAGCGCGGCGAGCGAGCGCGCCTTGCGGCTGATGAAGGCGTCGCGCGGATCTTCGCGTTCCAGGCAGGCGGCCAGCATCAAGCCGGGTTGCGAAAAGGTCGGCATGTCCTTGGACGAGTGCACGGCGAGATCGATGCGGTTGCCGAGAAGCGCCTCTTCGATTTCCTTGGTGAACAGGCCCTTGCCGCCGACGTCCGCCAGCGGCCGGTCCTGGATGGCGTCGCCGGAGGTGCGGATGACGACGAGCTCGATTTTCCCCTCGTCCACCTCAAGGACCGCCGCCAGCCGTGCGCGCACGGTGCGCGCCTGCACCAGCGCCAGCGGGCTGCCGCGCGTGCCGATGCGCAAGATGGGCGTGGCGGATTGCGTCATATTACCTCACGATGCTACGCCACCTTTTAGTTCACCCTCCCCCGAAAAGGGAGGGCCACCTTTTCCGTCATTCCGGGGCGCGGGCTTTGGCCCGCGAACCCGGAATCCAGAAGCAATCTCGTAAGTTGCCTCTGGATTCCGGGTCCGGCGCCGTCCCGGAATGACGATAGAATGAAAGCGACGATTGAGGAGCCCATGCTCGTTCTCGGCATCGAGACGACCTGCGACGAGACCGCGGCGGCGGTCATCGAGCGTGGCCCGGACGGCCGCGGCAAGATCCTGTCCAACGTGATCCTGTCCCAGGTGACCGAGCACGCGACCTATGGCGGCGTGGTGCCGGAGATCGCGGCGCGCGCCCATGTCGAGGTGCTCGACGCCGTCATCGCCCAGGCCATGGACGAGGCCGACATCGGCTTCGACCGCCTCGACGGCATCGCCGCCGCCGCCGGTCCCGGGCTGATCGGCGGCGTCATCGTCGGCCTGACCACCGCCAAGGCGATCGCGCTGGTGCGCGGCAAGCCGCTGGTCGCGGTCAACCACCTCGAAGCGCACGCGCTGACCGCGCGGCTCACCGACAACACGCCGTTCCCGTATTGCCTGTTCCTCGCCTCCGGCGGCCACACCCAGATCCTCGCCATTCGCGGCGTCGGCGACTACGTGCGGCTCGGCACCACCCAGGACGACGCCATCGGCGAGGCCTTCGACAAGACCGCCAAGCTGTTAGGGCTCGGCTATCCGGGCGGGCCGCAGGTCGAGAAGGAGGCGACGCGCGGCAAAGCCACGCGCTTCGCGCTGCCGCGACCGATGCAGCACCGCAAGGATGCCGACTTCTCGTTCTCCGGGCTGAAGACCGCGCTGCGGCTGGAAGCCGAAGCGATCGCGCCGCTCACCGACCAGGACGTCTCGGACCTGTGCGCCTCGTTCCAGCAGGCGGTGGTCGACGTCGTGCACGACCGGCTGCGCTCGGGCCTGCGGATTTTCCGCGCGCAGTTCGGCGCGCCGACTGCATTGGTGGTCGCCGGCGGCGTCGCCGCCAACCAGGCGATCCGCAAGGTGCTGCACCGCCTGGCGTTCGAAGTCGGCACCGTGCTGGTGGCGCCGCCGCCGGAGCTGTGCACCGACAACGGCGCCATGATCGCCTGGGCCGGCGCCGAGCGGCTGGCACTCGGCATATCCGACGGGCTTGATGTCGCGCCGCGCGCGCGCTGGCCGCTTGACGAGATCGCGGCGGCCAAAGGCAGACTGCAACACACGGCGGCCTACAAATGAGCGAACCCCTGCAACACATCGCCGTGCTCGGCGGCGGCGCCTGGGGCACCGCGCTGGCGCAGACCTGCGCGCGCGCCGGCCGCGACGTCACGCTGTGGGAGCACGACGCCGGCAACGCCGAGCAACTCGCTGATAAGCGCGAGAGCCGTTACCTGCCGGGCGTAAAGCTTGAACAGACGATCAAGGTCACGCGCGATCTGAAGCAAGCCGCGCAGGCGCAGGCGCTGCTACTGGTGGTGCCGGCGCAGGTGCTGCGCTCGGTCGTCACGGCGCTGGCGCCATCAATCGTCGGCCGCACGCCGCTCGTCGCCTGCGCCAAGGGCATCGAACACGGCACCCACAAGTTCATGACCGAGATCATCGCCGAAGCAGCGCCTGCGGCCGTGCCGGCGATTTTGTCGGGCCCGAGTTTCGCCGCCGACGTGGCGCGCGGGCTGCCGACTGCCGTCACCATCGCCGCCGCCGACGCCGACGTCGCGCACGCGCTGGCGCACGCCATGAATTCCGGCACCTTCCGGCCGTATCATTCCAGCGACGTGCGCGGGGTCGAACTCGGCGGCGCCACCAAGAACGTGCTGGCGATCGCCGCCGGCATCGTCAACGGCCGCGGCTTAGGCGCCAGTGCGCTGGCGGCGATGACGACGCGCGGCTTTGCGGAGCTGGTGCGCTTCGGCAAAGCCTGCGGCGCCAAGACCGAAACCATGATGGGCCTGTCCGGCCTCGGCGACCTGATCCTGACCTGCTCGACGCCGCAGTCGCGCAACTTCTCGTGCGGCGTCGCGCTCGGCAAAGGCGAGCAGGCGACGACCGCCGCGCACGGCAAGCTGGCCGAAGGCGTGTTCACCGCGCCGGTGCTGTTGGAGATGGCGCGCGCGAAAAACGTCGAGATGCCGATCTCGGCCGCGGTCGCCGCCGTGCTGGCCGGCACCATGACCGTCGACGCCGCGATCGAGTCGCTGCTGACGCGGCCGCTCAAGTCGGAAGGGTAACTCTGCTGTCATGCCCGCGAAGGCGGGCCAGTAATCCCAGCGCTTGAAAAGCACGCCATGTCGGTGATTACTGGATCACCCGCTTTCGCGGGTGATGACCGCCGAGAGAGGGATACGCACGTGGCCTATTGGCTGATGAAATCGGAGCCCGATGCCTGGTCGTGGGACAGCCAAGTCGCGAAGGGCGCCAAGGGCGAGGCCTGGACCGGGGTGCGCAACCACACCGCCAAGCTCAACCTGATGAAGATGAGACAAGGCGACCGCGCCTTTTTCTATCATTCCAATATCGGCAAGCAGATCGTCGGCGTCGTCGAGATCATCCGTGAACACTTCCCCGACCCGACCGCGGAGGCCGGCAGCCCCTGGCTGGTCGTCCAGATCAAGGCGGTCGAGCCGCTGCCCAGGCCGGTGACGCTCGAGGCGGTCAAGGCGGAGCCGAAGCTGAAGGATATGGCTTTGCTGAAGTATTCCAGGCTTTCCGTACAGCCGGTGACCGCCGCCGAATGGAAGCTGGTCTGCAAGATGGGCGGGCTGTGAGGGGCTTAGTGTCCCGGGCGCGGTGCGGCACGCAGTGCTGCACCGCAGACCCGGGACCCCGCTTTCTAAGTAACCGGGACCCCGGATCAGCGCCGCACCACCATCAGGCCGCTACGGCGGCCGTCTTTGTACGGCGACGCTGCGCGTCGCCTATGGTGCTGCGGCGCATCCGGGGCGCCCCCCACCATGACCCAGATCAAACGGCACCCCCCCTGCCAAAGTGGCACAGGGCGCGCCTTGTGGCGCCCGGGACCGCCGTCGCATAATGGGATGAAAGCCTTGGGGAAAAACGCGCGGGCGGGCCGGCCGCCGGCGCGGGGGAGGAGACACGATGTCCGACGAGAAGATCTATGGCGTTCCCGCCGCGTGGCAGCAGCGCGCTTACGCCGACGAAGCCAAGTACGAGGAGATGTACGCGCGTTCGATCAAGGATCCGAACGGCTTCTGGGGCGAGCAGGCCAAGCGCCTCGACTGGATCAAGCCCTTCACCAAGGTGAAGAACACCACCTACGACCCGCACAACGTGTCGATCAAATGGTTCGAGGACGGCACGCTCAACGCTGCCTACAACTGCGTCGATCGCCACCTTGCCAAGCGCGGCGACCAGGTCGCGATCATCTGGGAAGGCGACGACCCCAAGGACGACAAGAAGCTCACCTACAAGCAGCTGCACGCCGAAGTCTGCCGCTTCGCCAACGTGCTGAAGGCGCGCGGCGTCAAGAAGGGCGACCGCGTCACCATCTACATGCCGATGATCCCGGAAGCGGCGGTCTCCATCCTCGCCTGCGCCCGCATCGGCGCGGTGCACTCCGTCATCTTCGGCGGCTTCTCGCCGGATTCGATCGCCGGCCGCATCGAGGACTGCCAGTCGACCGTCGTCGTCACCGCCGACGAAGGCCTGCGCGGCGGCCGCAAGGTGCCGCTCAAGACCAATGTCGACGAGGCCTGCAACAAGGTCGGCGGCGTCGAGACCGTCATCGTGGTCAAGCGCACCAACGCGCCGGTGGCCATGAAGGCCGGCCGCGACGTGTTCTACGACGACATCGCCAAGACCGTGCCGGCCGACTGCCCGTGCGAGGAGATGAACGCGGAAGACCCGCTGTTCATCCTCTACACTTCCGGCTCGACCGGCAAGCCGAAGGGCGTGCTGCACACCACCGGCGGCTATCTGGTCTACACCGCGATCACGCACCAGTACGTGTTCGACTACAAGGACGGCGACATCTACTGGTGCACTGCCGACGTCGGCTGGGTCACCGGCCACAGCTACATCGTCTACGGCCCGCTCGCCAACGGCGCCATCACGATGATGTTCGAGGGCGTGCCGAACTATCCGACCACGTCGCGCTTCTGGGAGGTCTGCGACAAGCACAAGGTCAACGTCATCTACACCGCGCCGACCGCGATCCGCGCGCTGATGCAGGGCGGCGACGCGCCGGTGAAGAAGACCTCGCGCAAGAGCCTGCGCCTGTTGGGCACCGTCGGCGAGCCGATCAATCCGGAAGCCTGGGAGTGGTACTACCACGTGGTCGGCGAGGACCGCTGCCCGATCGTCGACACCTGGTGGCAGACCGAGACCGGCGGCATTCTGATCACGCCGCTGCCGGGCGCGACCAAGCTCAAGCCCGGCTCGGCGACGCGGCCGTTCTTCGGCGTGCAGCCGGAGATCGTCGACGCCGAAGGCAAGGTGCTCGACGGCGCCACCAGCGGCAACCTGTGCATCGCCGACTCGTGGCCGGGCCAGATGCGCACGGTCTACGGCGACCACCAGCGCTTCATCGACACCTACTTCAAGACTTATCCCGGCAAGTACTTCACCGGCGACGGCTGCCGCCGCGACGCCGACGGCTACTACTGGATCACCGGCCGCGTCGACGACGTCATCAACGTCGCCGGCCACCGCATGGGCACCGCCGAAGTGGAAAGCGCGCTGGTCGCGCACGCCAAGGTGTCGGAAGCCGCCGTCGTCGGCTATCCGCACGACATCAAGGGCCAGGGCATCTACGCCTACGTCACCTTGATGGCCGGCGAGCAGCCGACCGAAGAGCTGCGCAAGGAGCTGGTCGCCTGGGTGCGCAAGGAGATCGGCCCGATCGCCTCGCCCGACCTGATCCAGTTCGCGCCCAGCCTGCCGAAGACGCGCTCCGGCAAGATCATGCGCCGCATCCTGCGCAAGATCGCCGAGGACGAGTTCGGCAATCTCGGCGACACCTCGACGCTGGCCGACCCGGCCGTGGTCGACGACCTGGTGCACAATAGGCAGAACAAGAAGGTGGCGAAGGCGGGGGTGTAGCTTCTTTCCCTCTCCCCGTTCTTACGGGGAGAGGGTGGCGAGCGCCTTGTGGCGCGAGCCGGGTGAGGGGCGCTTAATGACGCTCAGACTCGCCGCAACGCCCCCTCACCCGACTTCCTCGCTATCGCTCGGAAGTCGACCTCTCCCCGCACGCGGGGAGAGGTGAAGAGCCGCAACACCTCGTTGATCAAGCCTCGACCTGCTCGGCGTGCACGCCGCCGTGCGTCAATTCGTGAATCCGCTTGGTGCGGGCGACTTCGTTGCGGGCGCCCTCGTTGTGCGTGAACATTTCGAGCGTCTCGGTCTCGCCGTCCTCGACCGGCGTCAGCGCGGCGTCGGTGTAGAGGTGACGGTTCGGATCTTTGCGCACGACGCGGCGCATGCGGTCGAGCTCCAGCCAGAAGCGCGTCATGCGCACGAGCTTGGAGCCGATCTCCCAGGCCGCCTTGGGATAAAACTTCCAGACCGGCTCGATCGGCATGCCGTAGCGGCGGTCCAGTCGATACTTGCGGCGGAAAATGCCGCCCTGCAGCGGATGCAGGTTTTCGAGCGTGACCGCCTTGGAGAACATGAACAGCAGCGCCGTCAGATGCGACACGCCGAGATCGAAGGCGCCGGCGCGGCGCAGGATCGTCTGCATGTGTTCCGGCGTGTAGTAGATGTCCCAGGCGGCGCGGTAGATGCCTTCCCATTCCTCCTTCGACATCTTCGCATGCCCGGTGACGACCTGCTCGAGGTCGTACTTGTTCATGTCCGGGTCCATCCAGACGCCCTTGGCGTCCAGGGTCTTGTGGTCCTCGGAGCCCGGCAGCGGCGTCAGGCAGAAGAACTCGAGAATATCGAGCGGCAGTTCCTTCTTGATGATCTCGATGTCGGCGCGGATCGATTCCGGGGTATCGGCCGGGAAGCCGAGGATATAGCCGGCATAGGTGATCACCTTGGCCTGCTTCCAGGCCAGGATCATCTTGCGGTATTCGGTGATCTTGTTCTGGCGCTTCTTGGCCGCGATCAGGTTCGCCGGATTGATGTTCTCGAGGCCGAGGAAGACCTTCTTCACGCCGGCGCGCGCCGCCTTCTCGATGAAGTTCGGAATCTTGTGACACAGCGTGTCGACCTGAATGATCATCTTGATGTTCAGGCCTTCGACCTCGCGCAACCGGATGATGCGATCGAAGATCGGCTCCCAGTCCTTGTTGCGGGCGAAGTTGTCGTCGGTGACGAAGAACCAGTGGAAGCCCTGCGCCAGATGGTGGCGCAGCAGGTGCTCGATGTCGTCCGGCGTGCGGCGGCGCGACTTGCGGCCCTGCACGTTGATGATGGTGCAGAACGAACACTGGTAGGGGCAGCCGCGGCCGGCGTCGAAGCTGGCGTAGTGGTTGGCGGTGCGCTTCAGGTTCGCCGCCGGCAGGAACGGGGTCGGCGTCGACTCGATGCCCGGCAGGTCGTCCATGTAATTGTAGATCGGCTGCAACCTGCCGTGCGCGGCGTCCTGCATGACCTTGTCGAAACGGCCGTCTTCCGCCTCGCCGGCAAACAGGCTGCAGCCCATGTCGAGCGCGGCCTGCAGATCGGCCTGCATGTTCGGCAACATGGCGAGGCAGCCGGAGACGTGGAAGCCGCCGATCACCACCGGAATACCGGCGGCGCGCAAGGGACGCGCGATGTCGAGCGAGCGCGGGAACTGGTTGGACTGCACGCCGACCAGGCCCACCATGCCGAAGCCGTCATGCTGCTTGAACTGCGCGACGATGTCCTTGATGCGGACCCGGGTGTTGGTCTCGTCCATCGCCGAGATGTCGATCGCCACCTCGGACCCGAGCGCCTGCCGTCCGGCGGCGTCGCTGGCCAGCGCGTAGACCGACGCCAGCGAGTTCGACGGGATCGAGGAACGTATCCACTGAATGACGTAACCGTCGGAATCGTAGTGCGACGGTTTGATCAGCACGAGCTGAAAGCGGCGTTCCGGACGCGATACTGGCGCAAGCATGACAAGAAGTCCCCACGGCTTCCGTACCCGGCAATGGTAGCGGAAACGCACGGTTTTGCCACGGAAATGCGCACCGGGAACGATCCCGGGCCGGTTCCCGTCGGGCCCCGATCGCGAACGAAAACGGCCAGGTTCCGGTCACGTTCGGTTGGTTAACGACGGTAGCGCGGCGGAATCCCGCGTTTTAATCATCATTTACGTTACTTCGAGCTTTGGCTCGTGGCGCCGCCGCGCCGCTCTATCATTGCACCGCATATGGGAAGACGGGCGGCTGCAATGATTGTTGTGCTCCGGCGCACGGCGCTTTTCGTCGTCATCGTGGTGATGTGGGCGCTGGTGACGGCGGCGATGGCGCGCGCCGCGTCGCACGACGTCGTGTCGTTCTCAGGCTTTGCGCCCGGCACCATCGTCGTGAAGACCGCCGAGCGCCGGCTCTACTTCGTGCTCGACGGCACCCGTGCGCTGCGGTTCCCGGTCGGCGTCGGCAAGACCGGCAAGACCTGGACCGGCGTCGCGCGCGTCGAAGGTAAGTATGTCCGGCCCGCCTGGTCGCCGCCCGACGAGATCCGCCGCGAGAATCCGGCGCTGCCCCATGTCATCCCCGGCGGCGCGCCGAACAATCCGATGGGCGAGGCCGCGCTCACCTTGCGCGGCGGCGAATACGCCATTCACGGCACCAACCGGCCGCGCTCGATCGGCGGCTTCGTCTCGCACGGCTGCATCCGCATGCACAACCGCGACATCGTCGCGCTCTATCGGCTGGTGCAGGTCGGCACGCCGGTCATCGTCGAGCGATGAACCCCGTCGCGCGCATCGTTGCAATTGTTGTTGCGCTCGTCGCGCTCAGCGCGGCCGCGGCGGCGCGCGACGTCGTGCCGTTCGGCGGTTATGCGCCCGGCACCATCGTCATCGTGACGAACCAGCGCGTGCTCTATTTCGTCACCGGCAACGGCCAGGCGATCCGCTATCCGGTCGGCGTCGGCCGCGCCGGCCAGGCCTGGCACGGCCGCGCCCACATCGCGCACAAGCACTTACGTCCGGCCTGGGGCCCGCCCGCCGACATCGCGCTCGCCAATCCGAACATCCCGCTGGTGATCGACGGCGGCTCGCCGCGCAACCCGATGGGCGCGGCGGCGATGGGCTTGAGCCGCGGCAACTACGCCATCCACGGCACCAACGAACCCGGCTCGGTCGGCCGCTTCGTCTCGCACGGCTGCATCCGGATGTATAACGACGACGTGCTCGACCTTTACCGCCGCGCGCCTCTGGGCACCGAGGTGGTGGTGCTGCGGTAATTTGAACTTGTCATTCCGGGGCGCGGCCGAAGGTCGCGAGCCCGGAATCCATAATCCTCAACGCTGCGGCGTATGGATTCCAGGCCCGCCGCCATAGCGCGTCGAAGACGCGCGTAGACGCGCTTATGGCGGCGTCCCGGAATGACGACCTACCCGCACCAGCCGGCCCGCCGGCCGCCGTCATACCGGCGCACCAACCGCTGCGCGAGCAGCGCCGCCGCGACGTCGCCGGTGCGCGCCGTCGATACGTCGGCATCGACACGGCCGCCGTATTTGTCCTGACCGACGCGCGCAATGCCGACGCCGCCTTCCGCCAGCATCTTCGCCAGCGCGTCGCGCGCCGCCACCGCCTGCTTGAGCTCGGCGTCGCAGCGCGCCTGCATCTCGGGCGCGTCGATGCCGCGCAGCCGCACCTTGGTCGTCACGTCCATGCCCGGCCAGATGCGCACGCGCGCCTCGAACGTGTCGCCATCGACCACGCGCAGCACCTCGGCCGGATGGGCGGCGCGCAGCGTCGAGACCGCCGGCGGCGGCGCGGGCGGCGCGCCCGTCTCGGCCGCGTTGCGGCGGGCCTCCGGCGTGAACCACGCGCCCGCGGTCAGCCCGGTGGCGAAACAGGCCGCCGCCAGCAGCAGGACGCCGCCGCGCTGCGGGACCGCAAAAGAGCGGAGGGTGAGGAACATCGCCGCCCCGGAAGGTCTGCGCGACGATTCGCGCCAGCACAACCTTTAGCTGCATATAAATTGCAATGCAACCGTTATGCAACCCTGGGTTCCCCGCTAAAGCTGTGAACCGATGATGTTTTTTGCGCGCGCTTCGCGACGGGAACACAATTGATGGGCAATTATCCGGCCATGGCGCGCCCGCGCACATCTCCCCAGCCGGAAGTCCCCGGCCTCGCAGCCCGACGCATCGCCGCCGACATCCTCGACGGCGTGCTGCGCCGGAAAATCGCGCTCGACGAACAGCTGTCCGGCAAAGGCGCCCACCCCGGCCTGCCGGCGCTGGCCGACCGCGACCGCGCGCTGATGCGCCGGCTCACCGCCACCGTGCTGCGCCGGCTCGGCACGCTGCGCCATCTGCTCGGCGGCTTCCTCGACAAAGGCTTTCCACCGGAAGCGCCGCGCGTCGAGACCATCCTGCTCTTGGGCGCGGCGCAAATCCTGTGGCTCGACGTGCCCGACCACGCCGCGGTCGATCTCTCGGTCCGGCTGGCGCAGGCCGACCGCCGCGCCGGCCGCTACGCCGGCCTCGTCAACGCCGTGCTGCGGCGGGTGGCGCAGAGCCGCGACGCGCTCGCCAACGACAACACCGTGCGCGACACGCCGGCCTGGCTGCTCGCGCGCTGGAGCAAGCACTACGGCCGCGACACCGCGCAGGCGATCGCCCGCGCCAACGGCCACGAGCCGGCGCTCGACCTCACGGTCAAGCAGGACGTCGACAAAAACATTGCGGAATCGTGGGCCGAACGGCTGCGCGGCCGCGTGCTGCCGACCGGCACGGTGCGCACCATCGCCCACGGCGCAATCTCGTTGTTGCCGGGCTTTGCCGAGGGCGCCTGGTGGGTGCAGGACGCCGCCGCCGCGCTGCCCGTGCGCCTGCTCGGCGACGTGCGCGGCCTCAAAGTGGCCGACCTTTGCGCCGCCCCCGGCGGCAAGACCGCGCAACTCGCCGCCGCCGGTGCGCTGGTCACCGCCGTCGACCGCTCGCCGGCGCGCGTCGCCCGCCTGCGCGAGAACCTGGCGCGGCTGGAGCTGGCCGCCGAAACCGTCGCCGCCGACGTGCTGGAATGGCCGCCTGAAACGTCGAATGCCGAACCGTTCGACGCCGTGCTGCTCGACGCGCCCTGCTCGTCCACCGGCACCATCCGCCGCCATCCCGACGTGCCCTGGCTCAAGGGCGAAGGCGACATCACGGTGCTGACCTCGCTGCAGCAACGGCTCTTGGACCGCGCGGTCGCGCTGGTGAAACCCGGCGGCACCCTGGTCTACTGCGTCTGCTCGCTGGAGCCCGAGGAGGGCGAACAGCAGATCGCGGCGCTGCTGGCCCGCAACCCCGCCGTCGCCCGCGTCCCGGTCACCGCCGCGGAGGTGTTCGGCCACGCCGAGTTCCTGTCGCCGCAAGGCGATCTGCGCACCCTGCCGCAGCAACTTCCCGATCCCGACCCGCGCTGGGGCGGCCTGGACGGCTTCTTCGCCGCCCGGCTCACCCGCTTGGCCTAACCCTCGAACGGGACCGGTATATTGGACCTTCGTCGACCGTCCGGTATCTTGGCGCGTGCGCGCCAGAATCGCGCCGCGCAAGGGACGGGCAGCTTCATGGTCGGAGTTTCGGTCGCGGAACGCGCCAGGCTCTCCGCGCTCATCGGGCGCCGCGCGTTCCGCAGCGTGCTCGGCCGCATCAACACGCACCCGCTGCTGCGCTGGCGCTTCGGCTCGGCCAAGACCGACCGGCTGGTGATCGCGCCGCAGGACCTGCGCACCGCCGACGCCACCCGCGCCGCCGAGATCTACGGCGGCCGCTTCGCCTTCGCCGGCAAGGTCGTGATCTGCGACCGGCGCTCGCCGTTCGAGATGACGCCGCCGTCCGACGAATGGGCGGTCACGCTGCTGAACTTCTCCTGGCTGCGCCACCTGCGCGCCGCCGACAGCGCCATCACCCGCGCCAATGCCCGCTCGCTGATCGACGACTGGATCAACCTGCAAGGCGGCTGGCACGCCACCGGCTGGCGGCTCGACATTCTGTCGCGCCGCGTCATCTGCTGGCTCAGCCAGGCGCCGTTCGTGCTGCAGGACGCCGACGCGCGCTTTTACCGGCGCTTCATCCGCAGCCTGTCGCGGCAGGTGCGCTACCTGCGGCGCACACTGAAGGAATCGCGCGACGGCCTGCCGCGGCTGCAGGCGATCATCGCGCTCAACTACGCCGCGCTCTGCATCCAGGGCCAGTCCGGGAGCTTGCGCGGCCTGGCACGCCGGCTGATCGAGGAACTGCGCGCGCAGATTTTGTCCGACGGCGGCCACATCAGCCGCAACCCCGGCGCGCTGATCGAGATCCTCGCCGACCTGCTGCCGCTGCGGCAGCTGTTCTCGGCGCGCAATCTGCAGCCGCCGCAGGCGCTCAACAACGCCATCGACCGCATGATGCCGATGCTGCGCTTCTTCCGGCACGCCGACGGCAACTTCGCGCAGTTCAACGGCATGGGGCCGACGCCGGTCGACCTGCTCGCCACCGTGCTCGCCTATGACGACGCCCGCGGCACGCCGGTGGCGAACGCGCCCTATTCCGGCTTCCAGCGCATCGACGCCGGGCAGACCGCGCTGTTGATGGACACCGGCCGGCCGCCGCCGGTCGGCGTCAGCCAGGAGGCGCACGCCGGCTGCCTGTCGTTCGAGCTGTCGTGGAAGCAGCACCGCATCGTGGTCAATTGCGGCCTGCCGGCCGTCAACAAGGAGAACTGGCGCCAGGTCGCGCGCGCCACCGCCGCGCATTCGACCGTCACGCTCAACGACAAGTCGTCGTGCCGCTTCCTCGAATCCGGCCCGTTCCGGCGGCTGTTGGCCGGCACGCCGATCGTCGCCGGCCCGCGCGACGTGCGCGTCGTGCGCGACGAGCAGGCCGACGGCCTGCTGCTGCGCGCCTCGCACGACGGCTACGTCGACGATTTCGGCGTCGTCCACACCCGCGCGGTACGGGTCAGCGCCGACGGCCGCGCGCTCGACGGCGAGGACAGCTTTGCCCCGCCGGAAGGGCGCACGCTCTCGGTCGACGTGGGCGACGAATACGCCGTGCGCTTCCACCTGCATCCGTCGATCAAGGCCAACCGGCTGTCGGACGGCCGCGGCGTGATCCTACTGCTGCCGGACCGCGAGGTCTGGACCTTCGCTACGCTGGCCGAGAAGGTCGAGCTCGAGGAGAGCGTCTACCTCGCCGGCACCGACGGCCCGCGCCGCACCGTGCAGATCGTGATCTACGGCCACGCCCGCAGCGAGCCGTCCGTGCGCTGGAGCTTCCGCCACACCCCGCCGGCGCCGCCCGTCGCCCGCCCGGAACGCGCCGACGAGCCGGAATTACCGCTCTGACTCTCTTTACCTCCCCCTGAAAGGGGGAGGTCGCCGACCGA
>CAYJPU010000024.1:0-24408 GCA_964372105.1 uncultured Undibacter sp. | reverse complement strand
ATTCGCCGGCGCCAGGCAAAGCCAGCGCCGCATTGCCGACAACGTGCAGGACTAGTCGGGCGCTATCACTAAAATTCATATCGGCGGGCGGACAAGGAATTGGACGAGCGGCTCTCAACTCCGCAAAGTTCGGTTTTGGAGGTCGCGCGGATCGAGCGGTTTACGCCCGCTATGACGCCGCCGGGAGCAAGCAATGACGCAAGTGGTCGATCCGGAGAGCGAGCTCGCCTTTGTCGAGCTTAGCCATCCGTGGGGCACGTATACGCCGTTTTTTCCCGGCTACGAGGAGATCAAGTTCGAGCGCACCACCTATCATGCCAAACATGGAGTGATGACGCACAAGTTCATCACCACCTTCCATACCTCGACCCACGTCAACGCGCCGATCCGTCTGATCCCGCGCGCGCCCGCCGTCGGAGACCTGGTGCTTGACCGTTTCTTCGGCACCGGCGTTTGGCCGCAGGGTGAGGGCTGCGGGTCGTTGCGGTCGTCGACCCAAAACAGACCTTTCGCTTTGCAACGGGACAATAACAAATGATCTCAGAACCGCTGCGCAATCCGCTGTCGCTGTTCGACGTCAAGGGCAAGGTCGCGTTGATTACCGGGGCATCAGGGTCGTTCGGTCGCGGCTGCGCCCTTGCGCTTGGTGCGCTCGGCGCCAAGCTGGTTCTGGTGTCGGGCAGCAAGGACGAGCTTGCGGCGCTGAGCGCCGAAATCAAGGAGATTGGCGCCGAGGCGCACACGATGGTCGCACGGCCCGACAGCCTTGCGGACGCCCAGG
Organism: uncultured Undibacter sp.; assembly: GCA_964372105.1. Lineage (GTDB taxonomy): Bacteria > Pseudomonadota > Alphaproteobacteria > Rhizobiales > Xanthobacteraceae > Pseudolabrys. The sequence continues at coordinate 23,627 of CAYJPU010000024.1, read as the reverse complement.
CTATGCTCAAAACGGCGCTCGATGCCTACGGCCGCGTCGACCAGCTCGTGGTCGCCTCCGGCATGAACAAGGCCGGCTTCATCCAGGACCTCGCCTATGAGGACTGGCAGAAGGTGATGGACGCGAACGTCCGTGGTCCCTGGTTCATGGCCAAGGCCGTCGGCACCCATTGGATCGAGAACAAGGTGCGCGGCAAGGTGCTGCTCATGTCTTCGGTACGCGGGCGGCACGGCAATTATTCCGGCTATACCGGCTATTGCACGTCCAAGGGCGCAACCGATTCTCTCACCCGTGTGCTTGCGACCGAATGGGCGAAATACGGCATCACCGTAAACGCCATCGCACCGACCGTTTTCCGCTCCAAGCTGACGGCCTGGATGTATGGTGACGATGAGGTAGGCCAGGCGACCAAAGCCCGCTCGCTCTCGCGCATCCCGCTCGGCCGGCTCGGCGAGGTCGAGGATCTGATCGGCATGGCGATCTATCTGCTGTCCCCGGCTTCCGATTTTTGCACCGGGCAAGTGATGTATGTCGACGGCGGTTATACTGCCGGCTGAATTTCAGCGGAGGGCTGGCCCGTGTCGAAAGAGAAAATCGGCGTCATCGGCGCCGGCCTGATGGGTCACGGCATTGCCTATCGTTTTGCCGCGGCCGGTCATGAGGTCGGCATTTTTGAGCCTGCTGCGGAGTTGCGGGCGACTCTTCCAAAACGGCTCCACGCCATTGCCGATCTGTTAGGTGACAATCCGGCGTGCCTCACCAATATCTCCGTGCATGATCAACTTGCATTCGCGGTGAAAGACGCGTCCCTCGTGGTCGAGGCCGCGCCGGAGAAGCTCGCGCTCAAACAGAAACTCTTTGCCGATCTCGAAGCGATTGTCGCGCCCGACACGATCCTCGCCAGCAACAGCTCGGCGATCCCTTCGACCGAGATCGGCCGTAATCTTACGCACCGCGAGCGTGTAGCTGGGACACATTTCTGGAATCCGCCGCATCTCGTGCCGCTCGTCGAGGTCATCCAGACCGAGCAGACCAGCGACGCAGTGGTCGCCCGGACCATGGATATGCTGCGCGGTGTCGGCATGAAGCCGGTGCATGTGCGCAAAGATATTCCCGGCTTCATCGGCAATCGGCTGCAGCACGCCCTGAAACGCGAGGCGATCGCGCTGGTCGCCGACGGCGTCTGCGATGCCGAGACCATCGACGATGTCGTTAAAAGCGGGTTCGGCGCCCGCATGGCGGTCTTGGGACCCATGGAGCAGTCAGACCTTGTCGGCCTGAACCTCACGCTCGACATTCACGAAGCGCTTATCCAACACCTCGATCGCACGGCCGGCCCGCATCCCTATTTGCGCAGCAAGGTCGCGCAAGGCAAGCTCGGGATGAAAACCGGTGAAGGCTTTCGCCGCTGGACGCCGCAGCAAGCAGATGACGTGCGCCGGCGCTTAAGCCAATTTCTTGCCGATCAAGCAAAGGCAAGGAAATAGGGTTTATCAGTCGAGCAGAACTTTTCCGGGGTTCATAATTCCAAGCAGACCCGCCGTCTGGTCGCGACAGGCACGTCTAGAACCGTTTTAGATTGAGATTACGCCCAACCTGGCTTTCAATCCCAAGCTCCGGTCACCGTCATCTGTGCAGTCGGCTGAGAGCATCGCTCTCACGCTGCATCGTAAGACACGATCTTCTTGATCTGTGGCGCGAGCGCGTCTTCGACCGTTTCGAGATCGAAGCGCGCCTGAATGTTCATCCAGAACGCTGCGTCGGTCTTGAAGAACTTACCGAGCCGCAGCGCGGTGTCGGCCGTAACGGGCTTTTCTTCGCGCGCGAAGCGTTCGATCCGGGTACGCGGCACGTCCAGCGCGGCCGCGACCGCGACCGCGTAAGGTGTCAGCTTAAGCGGAACGAGAAATTCTTCCCGCGGAATTTCACCGGGATGAACCGGCGGAAGTTTCTTTGCCATGTGCGAACTCCTATTCGGTGGCCACATTCGGCCGGTCTGGCTAGTGATGGTCGATTACCTCCTCGTCTTCGGGCCCCGCATCGGTCCACCTGAACACGACCCGCCATTGATCATTGAAGCGAATCGAGTGCTTACCCGCCAAGCGCGCCGTTCGATAGGCGGCTTTCAACCCGCGCAGATGGCTTGAAGTCTGCCTTGCGGCCACGCGCTGATCGATATCCCGCCACGGCGCGCTGCCGCGCGAATTGATCCTGTAATGCGCCGGTTCGGCGAAAGGCGGCTGCTGTTCGTGCCAAATGTGAACCACTCAACACAAGTGTGCGGAAGTAAAACTACGAGCGTCCGTGTAGGTCTGCTTGAATTTATATCGCGATTTCAACTACATAGGAGCTCGCAATTATATTCTGACCGGCGCGCCAGCCCGTGCTGATGGGCGCTCCTGGCCTGGGCCGGGTTCGGCGGGAAATCGACCGGTCGTGGATAAAAATCGCCAGCGGTGGTTGGCGCTTTGGCTGGCGATGGCCTAAAGGGTTGCCATATCAACCAATCCGTCGGTCGCTGTAGCGGACGCGCACCCGCACCCGCGCTTCCTTCGGTTCGACGCTTTCTTCAACCAGCCAAGGTTCGACATTTCGTGACATTCTTGCCCGCAAGTCCGCCGCTCGCCCGTGCCTTGGCTGAGCGCAGCTACACCGAACCGACGCCCGTGCAGGCGGCCGTGCTGGCCGACGCCGCCGTCGACCGAGACTTGCTGGTGTCGGCGCAGACCGGCTCGGGCAAGACTGTCGCCTATGGGCTGGCGGTCGCGAATAACCTACTCGGCGGCGCGGCGCGCTTCGAGCGCAGCGTCAAACCGCTGGCCCTGATCGTCGCGCCGACGCGCGAGCTCGCCTTGCAGGTGCAGCGCGAACTCGCCTGGCTCTATCAATATGCCGGCGCGCGCGTCGTCTCCTGCGTCGGCGGCATGGACCCGCGCCGCGAACAGCGCGAGCTTGAGGCAGGCGCGCACATCGTGGTCGGCACGCCGGGCCGGCTGTGCGATCACTTGCGGCGCGGCCGTCTCGACGTTTCTGAATTGAAGGCCGTCGTGCTCGACGAAGCCGACGAGATGCTCGATCTCGGCTTTCGCGAGGACCTGGAGTTCATCCTCAAGACCACGCCGGAGGCGCGCCGCACGCTGCTGTTCTCGGCGACGCTGCCGCGCGGCATCGTCGCCTTGGCGAAGCAGTATCAGAAGAACGCGTTGCGCATCGAGGTCGCCGGCGGCGAAGGCGGCCATGCCGACATCGAGTACCGCGCCATCAGGGTGGTCGCGCACGATGTCGAGCACGCGGTCGTCAACGTGTTGCGCTATTTTGAATCGCCCAGCGCGATCGTCTTCTGCAACACGCGAAATGCCGTCAACCATTTGCAGGCGGCGCTGCTCGAGCGCGGGTTTTCCGTCGTCGCACTGTCGGGCGAGTTGACGCAGGGTGAGCGGACGCACGCACTGCAGGCGTTGCGCGACGGCCGCGCGCGCGTCTGCGTCGCCACCGACGTGGCGGCGCGCGGCATCGATCTGCCGAACCTCGGCCTCGTCATTCACGCCGAATTGCCGAACGATCCGGAAGTTCTGCAGCACCGTTCCGGCCGCACCGGCCGCGCCGGCCGCAAGGGCGTCAGCGTCATGCTGGTGCCGCCCGCGCGCCGCCGCCGCGCTGAACTGATGCTCGACCAGGCCGGCATCGAGGCGGTTTGGGGCACGGCGCCGCAGGCCGACGAAATCCGCAAACTCGATCAGCAACGCATGTTGCAGGATACCGTCTTCACGGAGGAAGCGACCGAGGACGATCTGACGTTGGCGCGCGCACTTCTGGCCGAGCGATCGCCCGAGGATATCGCCGCGGCGCTGGCTCGGCTTTACCGCGCGCGGCTGCCGGCGCCGGAAGACATCCTCGATCCCGGCCAGGCGCGCGAGTACGACAGGAGCCGTTCGCGCGACGACCGCGGCGACAGGCGCGGGCCACACAGCGCGCGCGGTGACGAGGCTGGCGGACTGGCGCCGGGGAAGAGGACCGGCTTTCGCCGCGGCATGCCGGGCGGCAGCGTCTGGTTTCGCGCCAGCATCGGACGCCGCAAGAATGCCGAAGCCCGCTGGCTGCTGCCGATGATCTGCCGCCGCGGTGGCATCGACAAGAACGACATCGGCGCGATCAAGATTTACGAATCCATGACCGAGTTCGAGATCTCGGCCAAGGCCGCCGAGAAGTTTGCCGCCAAAGTCCAGGATCCCGACAAGGACGAGCATATCCGCATCGAGGCGCTGCCGAACGGTCCGCAAGGGCAGGCGCCATCCGACAAGGGTGCCGATGCTGCTGCGCGTGACGCCAAGACCTCTGACGGCAAGACCTTTGACGCCAGGCCGCGGCCGCACGGCAAGCCCCGTTATGACAAGGGGCCGAAGCATCATGGCGGACCCGTCGGCGAAACCAAGTTCGATAAGAAGCCGGGCTTCGACAAGAAGCGGCGGCACGACCACAAGCCGGCGCATGTCGGGCAGCCGCGGCCTGAGAACGCCGCCCCCTTCGCCAAACCTGCTTTCGCCAAGCCTGCCTTCGGCAAGAAGCCAAAGAAGAACAAGTATCGCGGCTGAGGCGAACCGCGCTGCCAACGGCGTCAGGGCCGGCTGGATCGACCGGCCACGGCAAAGTTGCGGGGTGGCGGGATTCTCGCTAGGGAACAATTTCGATCCGCGTTAAAATAAACATCCAATGCCCCGCCGCCATCGGAATTCCTGGGCCCGTTGCCGAAATGAAAACCGAAACACGTTTCCACGAAGAATTCCGCCGTGACGAGGAACATGCCGGCGGGTCGGATCGCGGCTTCGGCTTCGTGTTCGCGGTGGCCTGCGCCATCTTCGGTGCGATCAATTATTGGAACGGTCACCACTGGTGGCCGTACTGGTCGGCGGCGGCGGTCGCTTTCCTGGTGCTGGCGCTGGTCGCGCCGCGCCTGCTTCACCCGCTCAATTGGCTTTGGACGAAATTCGGGCTGCTCTTGCACCGTGTCATGCAGCCGGTCGTGATGGGCCTGATGTTCTTCACAACCATCGTACCCATGGGGTTGCTGTGCCGGCTCGCCGGCAAGGATTTCCTGCGGCGGCGTCTCGATCCCGCGGCCGACAGCTATTGGATCGCGCGCGATCCGCCCGGTCCGAGCCCGGACAGTTTCAAGAACCAGTTCTGAGGACGTACCGTCGATGTCGTTTCTGGCCGAGCTTTGGATGTTCATGCGGGTGCGGAAGAAATTCTGGCTCCTGCCGGTGCTGTTCATGATGGTGCTGTTCGGCGGCTTGATCGTGCTGACGAAGGGTAGTGCCGTGGCGCCGTTCATCTACACCTTGTTCTGAACGCAGGATGCATATCCTCGGCGTTTCAGCGTTCTACCACGACAGCGCCGCGGCGCTGGTGTCGGACGGCGCCGTCGTCGGCGCCGCGCAGGAAGAACGCTTCACCCGCAAAAAGCACGATCCGGGCTTTCCCCGGCTGGCCATTGCCAGCGTGCTGGCGGACGCCAAGCTGACACTGGCCGACGTCGACTACGTCGTGTTCTACGACAAGCCGTTTACGAAATTCGAACGCCTGCTGGAAACCTATCTCGCCGTCGCGCCGCGCGGCTTCCGGTCGTTCTCCATGGCCATTCCGCTCTGGCTCAAGGAGAAGCTGTTCCAGAAGGATATGCTCAAGAACGCGCTGCGCGAATTCGATCCCGAGTTCGACGTCCAGCGCCGGCTGCTGTTTACCGAGCACCATCTCTCGCATGCCGCCAGCGCGTTCTTCCCGTCACCGTTTCCCTCAGCTGTCGTGCTGACGATGGACGGCGTCGGTGAATGGGCGACCACCACGGTTGGCTACGGCGAGGACAACCGTCTTCAGATCGACAAGGAAATCCACTTTCCGCACTCGCTCGGTCTGCTCTATTCGGCGTTCACGTATTACACCGGCTTCAAGGTCAATTCGGGCGAGTACAAGGTCATGGGGCTGGCGCCCTACGGTAGTCCGGTGTTTGCGCAACGGATTCTGGATGACGTGGTCGACGTCAAGGCGGACGGCTCGTTCCGTCTCAATCTCGACTACTTCAACTATTGCGCCGGCCTGACGATGACGAACGCCCGGTTCGATGCGTTGTTCGGCGGTCCGCCGCGCAGCCCGTCCGAGCTGCTCGACCAGCGCCACATGGATCTGGCGGCCTCGATTCAGGCCGTGACCGAGGAGATCGTGCTGCGGCTGACGCGCGCGGCCGCCAAGGACTATCCGAACAAGCCGTTGTGCCTGGCGGGCGGCGTCGCGCTCAATTGCGTCGCCAATGGCAAGGTGCTGCGCGACGGGCGGTTTTCCGACATCTGGGTGCAGCCGGCCGCGGGCGATGCCGGCGGCGCGGTCGGCGCGGCGCTGGCCGCCTATCACATGCACGCGGGTAAGCCGCGTCATGCCGCGGTTGGCAAAAAAGATCACCTCGACGGCATGTCGGGAAGCTATCTCGGGCCGTCTTTCGACCAGGCCGACATCGAGCGCCGGCTGAGCGCGGCGGGGGCGTGCTTTGCGGTGTTCGACGAACCGGCCTTGCTGGAGCGGACGGCCGACGCGCTCGCCGCCAACCAGGCCATCGGCTGGTTTCAGGGCCGCATGGAATTCGGGCCGCGCGCGCTCGGCAACCGCTCGATCATCGCCGATCCGCGTTCGCCCGAGATGCAGAAGACCTTGAACCTGAAGGTCAAGTACCGCGAATCGTTTCGTCCCTTCGCGCCCGCCGTGCGGCGCGAGGACGTCGCCGACTGGTTCGAGATGGACACCGACAGCCCGTACATGCTGTTCGTCGCCGACGTCGTGAAGTCGCGGCGGCGCACGATGACCGCGGCGGAGAACGCGCTGTTCGGCATCGACAAACTGAACGTGCCGCGCTCCGACATTCCGGCGGTGACACATGTCGATTATTCGGCGCGCATCCAGACCGTGCACAAGGACACCAACCCGCGCTTCCACGGGCTGCTCAGCGCGTTCCAGGCGCGCACCGGCTGTCCCGTTCTGGTCAACACCAGTTTCAACGTGCGCGGCGAGCCGATCGTGCTGACACCGGAGGATGCGTTCCGCTGCTTCATGGGCACCGACCTCGACGTGTTGGTGTGCGGAAACTGCTACATGGAGAAGGCGAACCAGGACCCGTCGCTGGCCGTGAGCTACAAGGACGCGTTCGAGCTCGACTGAAGACGCGACTGAAGACCTGACGGCATTATTCAATTATACAGGTTCGTGAACCTAGACTGGCCGGCGCGTCCCCTCGACGCGCGCTCGCCACTCTCAACGCGCGGTAACGCCATGCGGCTCATTGTTATATCGCTCGCGCTGATCGGTTTCGTTGCCGGCGCACAGGCGCAGGACCCGGCTCAGGACGGCGCCAAGATCGCGCGCGAATTCTGCGGGCCCTGCCACGCCATCGGCAAGAGCGACAGGAGCCGGCACACCGACGCGCCGCCGTTCAGGACGTTCAGTCGCAGCTTCGATCTCGATCAGTTCGCGGAGCGCCTGGAGCGCGGCTTGGCGTCGAACCATCCGGACATGCCGGAGTTCAAGTTCAACGAAGACAATGCCCGCGCCGTGCGCGCCTATCTGCGCACGATCCAGGAGTAGGGCGCTTCAGCGCGGCGCGCCGGTGCTGACACGCTCGATCGGCAGCGGAAAGGCTTGCGCCACCGGCGCTTCGTCCGCCGTCAGTGCGCCGTAAGCGTCGGCCAGCCCAGCGCCGAACTGCGTGTCGCGGCCCTTCGGCCCGAGGTCCTTGGCCGTCATCAGGAGCAGCGCGCGGAGCTTGGCGGGCGTAAGCTCGGGCTTGCGTTGCAGCATCAAGGCGGCGATGCCGCTCACTTCTGCCGCCGAATACGACGTGCCCGACGACACTTCGTAGCCGCCGTCGGGAATGGCGACCATGATCTGCGCGCCCGGCGCGGCAATCGCGATGTGCTTGCCGCGGTTGGAGGCCTCGAACAATTTGTCGTCGGCGTCGGTCGCGGTCACCGCGATCACGTTAGCGTCGGCGGCGGGATAAAGCGGCGGCGACTTCGCGCCGGCATTGCCGGCGGCGGCGATCAGCACGATGCCCTTCTTGGCGGCTGCCGCCAGACTGCGCTGGATGCCGGGATCGTTCGGCCCGGCGAAGCTCATGTTGATGACGCGCGCACCCTTTTCCACGGCCCAGTCGATGCCCTTCAGGATGTTGAACGTCGTGCCTTGCGCGGTGGTGCCGTTGGGATCGAAGGCGCGCACCGCCAGGATGCGCGCGCCCGGCGCCGCGCCCTTCAGCCGGCCGTGCGCCGCGATCAGCCCGGCGATGCCGGTGCCATGCGCATGTGCCGCCTTCGGCGTGTCGAGCGTGTCGAGGCTGTCGGCGACGCTGCCCGCGAGTTCGGGATGCGCGGCGTCGATGCCGGAATCGATCACCGCCACCAGCACGTCGTCGCCTGTGGCGAGTTCATGCGCCTGCGGCAGCCGCAGCTTGACGAGTTCGTATTGCGCGGCGTCGCCTTCTGGCTTGGCGGCATCGTCCTGCAACGTGAACAGGTAATTGGGTTGCGCCGAAGCGACTACGCGGTCGGCCTCCAACGCGCGCACCACGGCCGGTACCGAGCGGCGGTCAGGAATCCGCCAGCGGTACAGTGTCGTGCCGGTGAGCTGCATGCTGCGCGATTCGATGCGCGTCAGCCGGTGCCGCCGTTGCAGCGCATCGATCTGTTGCGGCGTCACGCTGTTGTTGAGCTCGATGACGATCTCGTCCGGCACCAGCCGGCGTTCGTTGGCGGGCGGTGCACCGCTCACGCGCCGCGGCGCGGCGTTCTGCGGCGGTCGTCCGCGCGGCCGGTCGATATCTTCGATCACCGTGCCGTCGTCGACGAAGCGCGGGTTGGAGGGCGGCATCATCGCGGGAACGGCCATGATGATGCCGGGCACGGCCGCGCCCCAGCCGGGGCCGCGATAGCCGCCGCCACCATGATTGCCGCCACCGCCACCGCCGCCCTGATTGCCGCCACCGCCACCGCGCGGCGGGGTCGGCGTCGTCGTGGTGGGCGGCCGGCTGGCGCCGATATTCGGCGTGCCGCGGCTGTAGTATTTCTGTGCGAAGGCTAAATCGGCCAGGCTGACGCTCAGGGCCGCGGCGGCCGCCAGGCTGATGAAGGCATTGCGTTGCGTGAACACGCGCCAAAACATGCGTCAAGCCTCCGTGGTTCGGCTTCGCTCACTGCGTGGTGGCGATGAAGCCGACGGTCTTGTCCTGTTGCAGCTTCTTCACGATCTCGCCGAGCTCGGCCTTCGGCATCGCCGCCATGCCGACCTTCACACGATACATGCCGCCGGCCACCGGCCCCGCCACGATCGACAGTTTGTTCGACTGCAGGAAGCGGTTGATGTCGTCGGAGGTCGCCTGCGGCGCGAAACGGATCAGCGTGAAGGCGCCGACGCCCGGATCGGTGCTCGGCGCCGACGCGGTCTCGTAGCCGCCGGTCTTTGTCTCCTTGACCATGACGCCGGCGATCAGGCCCGCCTGCAGCAGGATGGCGAACACCGCCGCGCCACCGGCATAAGCGAGCGTGCGCGGCGACAGGCTGGCGAAGAATTCAACGACGCGGACGCTGATGTTGAACGACGCCACCGGCTTGCGCGCCGGCTCGGCGTCGATCTTGGCGAACAGATTTTTCATGGCGCGCGCCGACGGCGCACCGAGCGTTTCGTTGAGGTGGATGGTCTCGCCAAGTTCCTCGCGCACCAGCTCGTAGCGGCGCGCCAGTTCGGGGTCGCGCTTGAGCGCCTCCTCGACCTTCTGCGCGTCGCGGCGGTTGAGCGTTCCGGCCGCGTGCCACGGCAGGAGCATTTCAACTTCGCTCTGCTCGGGCGCTTCTTTTTTCACGGTGTTCATGGCCAGCCTCGATCGATCCCTTGCTCCTTCAGGAGCTCTGACAATTTCTTCCGCGCGTAGAACATGCGCGTCTTCACCGTCGCCTCCGGGATGCCGACGATCTTGGCGACTTCTTCCACCGACTTCTCGTGGTAGTAGACCAAGTCGATGATCTCCCGGTGCTCCACTGACAGCCCGGCCAGGCATTGCCGCAAGGCCGAACCCTTGTCCTTCTTGGCCAGCGTCACTTCGGGATCGTCGGAATGATCCTCGATCGACGCCGCCATGTCGTCGTCCAGTTCTTCCTCCGGCTTGCGCCGCAAGGCCGAGAGGGCCTTGAAACGCGCGATGCTCAACATCCAGGTCGAGACGGCAGAGCGGCCTTCGAACTTGCCCGCTTGCCGCCAAACGTCGAGGAACACCTCACTGATGAGGTCCTCGGCGGTGGCCTCGTTGCGCACCATCCGCAGTACGAACCGGAACACCCGTACATGGTGCCGCGCGAACAGCACCTGCATGGCGAGCCGGTCACCCCCTGCGATCCGTGCGATCAGGACCTCGTCCGTACTCGTTTGCATCGCAGGTCAACCGGCTCGTGAATGGGTCGTGTGGGATCGGGTTTAGGTTCAAGCAGAATCGAAGAAATTTCGCGCCGGCCCGGGATCGGGGCCGAAGGGGTTAAAATGCCCCTTTCCGGTTCCCTTGGGCAAGCGCACCCAAGCCAATACCCTGTTTTCCGTGACTTTTTCCTGAAGGCCGGGTGCGCCAGGCCTAGCCGGGAGCCGGCACACCAAAAAATTCTTTGAACCTTTCAGAGGGGCCCGCCGACCCATGGTGGCCAGGATGCGATGCCCCGCATCCCTTGAACCCCAGCGGGATGATGCCCCATCCCGCGAAAACAGGAGAGACGCCATGTTCCGCAAGCTCACCATCGCCCTCACCGCCGCCGCCGCCCTCGGCGCCGCCGTCCTCGCTCCGACTGCCGCGTCCGCCGGTGGCGGCGGCTGGCACGGTCACCACGGTCACCACGGCTGGCACGGCGGCCACGGCTTCCGCATCGGTTTCTACGGCCCCCGCTACGTGTCCGGCCCGGATTGCTACGTCGTCAAGCGTCTGGTCGAGACCCCCTACGGCCCGCGCTGGCGCCGCGTCACGGTCTGCAACTAAGCGGACCGCCTTATGGCCTACCGATAGCCCCGGCTTCGCAGACGCGAAGCCGGGGCCTTCGTTTTTGGCGCGGTTGACTGCGGGACCGGATGCGCGCCGCGCTGCCATTTCCGCGATTTGAGGTGGCGCTTGACAGGCGGCCGTCCGTCCGTTGTGACAGGGAGGCCGGTTTCAGGGACGATCACGCATGACTGCGAGCACGGCCAATCCTTTCGATCTTTCGGGACGCGTGGTGCTGCTGACCGGCGCTACGCGCGGCCTCGGTTTCGAGATGGCCCGGCTTCTGGCGCGCTCCGGCGCGCACGTCGTCATCAACGGGCGCGACGCCGGGCGCTGCGAGGAAGCCGCCGCAAGTCTGCGCGCCGAGGGCGGCGCAGCTTCCGCCGCGGCCTTCGATGTGGCCGACCTCGATTATGCTGCCGCCTGCATTGGCACTGTGGCGGCCGAACACGGGCACCTCGACGGCTTCGTCAACAACGTCGGCGCGCGCAACCGCAAGGGCCTTCTCGATCTCTCGCTGTCCGAGATCCGCGAGATGCTCGAAGCCAATCTCATCGGCGCCATGTGGCTGGCGCGCGCGGCGGCGCAGGCGATGATCCCGCAAAAATACGGCCGCATCCTCAACGTCACGTCGATCGCGGCGCGCATGGCCATCGTGCCGGACGCCGCCTACATCGCCTCGAAAGGCGGCCTCGAGTCGTTCACCCGCGCGCTCGCCTCCGAGCTCGGGCCGTACGGCATCACAGTCAATGCGATCTCGCCTGGGTTTTTCGCCACCGAGCCCAATCTTGCGAACATGAATAACCCCGATATTGGGCCGCGCCTGGCGGCGCGCACGGCGCTGCGGCGATGGGGCCAGCCCCACGAGATCGCCGGTGCGGCTGTGTTCCTGTGCTCCGATGCTGCGAGCTTCGTGACCGGTCACACGATCGTCGTCGATGGCGGGACCACGGTGACCGCCCTTTGACCGGCCGCTCGACATCATTCCGCAACATCATCTTCTTAATAATGTTACGCGCCAGTGGGGCGCGTTCTCCCGGCACTGGTCTTCGACAATCAGCCCTACGATCGACCGAGCGCATGATGACGGCCGATCCGGGCTGGTTCATCCGGAAGGCGGTGTCCTGAAGCTCCGGCAGCCCGCGGCCCCATTCGGGCCGCATTTGCCATCGCGTCAAGTTGCCCGGTTCTCGCTCGCGCGGCGAAACGACTTCTGCTAGTGGATCGGGCAGGCGCGCTGACGAAGCGTGCGGCGTCGTGGGGGCGGGGCCAAGTCGGGTCCCGGGCGCCGATCCGGAGGAACGATGCTGGGTATGCTGCGCGCAGCGGCGCGTTTTTTTCAGAAGTACATCGGCTGGAATCGCATCGGCGTTCTGATCAGCCTCGGCATCATCGGCGTCGCGGCCTACGTGCTGTTCCATATGCTGCGCGACATCAACGTCGACGAGGTGCTGACCGCGCTCAAAAGCATCCATCCGCGCCACATCGCCCTGGCCGCGTTGTTCGTCGCCGGCGGCTATTTCACGCTCACCTTCTATGATTGGTTCGCGCTGCGGACGATCGGCCGCACCGCCGTCCCGTACCGCATCGCGGCGCTTGCCGGCTTCACCAGCTATTCCATCGGCCACAATGTCGGCGCCACGGTCTTTACCGGCGGCGCCGTGCGTTACCGCATCTATTCGGCCTATGGACTCGACGCGGTGGACGTCACGAAGATCTGCTTCGTCGCCGGGCTGACGTTCTGGCTCGGCAACGCCACCGTGCTGGGCTTGAGTATCGCTTATACGCCGCACGCGGCCGAGCCGATCACCCAACTCCCCGGCTGGCTGAACCGGACCATCGCCTTCGGCATTCTGGCCGTGCTTGCTTCTTACGTCGCATGGGTCTGGAGCGCGCAGCGCGAGATCGGCAAAGGCGGCTGGAAGGTGCAGCTGCCGAGCGGACCGTCGACGCTGCTGCAGATCGGCATCGGCATCGTCGACCTCGGTTTCTGCGCGCTCGCCATGTACATGCTGATCCCGGAAGAGCCGAGCATCGGCTTCGTGACGCTGGCGGTTGTGTTCGTCTCGGCGACGCTGCTCGGCTTCGCCAGTCATGCGCCCGGCGGACTCGGCGTGTTCGACGCCGCCATGCTGGTCGCGCTCTGGCAGTTCGACAAGGAAGACCTGGTGGCCGGTCTGCTGCTGTTCCGCCTGCTGTATTATCTCGTGCCCTTTGCGCTCGCGCTGGCCATACTCGGCACCCGCGAAGTCTGGCTCAATATGCAGGGTATCCGCACCAAACCGGAACTAAAATCGGTGCATGCGAGCGAGCCGATTCGCAGCGAGATTGAAGCCGATAAGAACAACGCCGGCTGAGCATGCCGATCGAGGGCGACCGCACAGAGACTGCTGGGGCTGGCGCCGGTTGGCCGGGCCGGATCCGGCTGGCGTGGCGGGCTCTGCGCGGCGGCGGCGCCGGCCATCGCGTCGGCCTTAGCGTCCCTGAGCCTGCGGGCGCGAGCGAGTATCCGCACGGTGCGCTGATCGAGGCTTTGATCGGCGGCCTGCCGGGACCGGCCATCGTGCTCGACCGGGACGGCGGCGTCATCGCCTTCAACGCGGCCGCCACCTCGGTCGCGCCGGCCTTGCGCCGGGGCGAGCCGGCGCTGATCTCACTGCGCATGCCCGACCTGGTCGACGCCATTCGCCGCGCCGGCAAGCGGCGCGAGCCGCAGCGGGTGGAGTTCTTCGAACGCGTGCCACTCGACCGCTGGTTCGAGGCCTTCGTCACGCCGGTCAGGCTCCCCGGCGACGGCCGGCCCGATGTCCTGCTGATGACCTTCAACGACCTCACCCCGCTGCGGCGGGTGGAGGAGATGCGCGCCGACTTCATCGCCAATGCCAGCCACGAACTGCGCACGCCGCTGGCCGCGCTGCTCGGCTTCATCGAGACGCTGCAAGGCCCGGCCAAGAACGATGCCGCCGCGCGCGAGAAATTCTTGAGCATCATGCAGGGCCAGGCGGCCCGCATGGCGCGCCTGATCGACGATCTGTTGTCGTTGTCGCGCATCGAATTGAACGCGCATCTGCAGCCGAGCACCGCGGTCGAACTGGCGACGATCGTGCGGCAGGTGGTGGACGGGCTGCAGACGCTGGCGCGCGACCGCGGCGTTGAGATCAAGGTCGGCGCGCCGCCGGAGGCGCTGACGGTGCTCGGCGACCGGGACGAACTCGTACGGGCTTTGGAAAATCTCGTCGAAAATGCGCTCAAGTACGGCGCCGCCGGCAAGCGCGTCGACATCACACTGGCGCAAGGTCAGACCCGCGCCGGCACGCCGGAGGCTCGCATCGGCGTCCGCGACTACGGTCCGGGCATTCCGCCCGAGCATCTACCGCGTCTGACCGAGCGCTTCTACCGCGTCGACGTCGCCGACAGCCGGGCCCAAGGCGGCACCGGCTTGGGGCTGGCGCTGGTCAAGCACGTGCTCAACCGCCATGGCGGCAGGCTGTCGATCGAGAGCACACTCGGCGCCGGCGCCACCTTCACAATGCACCTGCCGTTGCGCACTGGCGAAGCCACCGCGTCCAAAAATACCCCTTAAAAACCAAAGATTTGCTCTGTCATCGATTTGTCATCGAAGCTTCATAGAACGGTGACGCCCGGTCCCTATGGCTGACCCCGACTTCGGGATCGCTTGCGCTAACGCAAACGAGACAAGCGGCCCGGGGCGCAGACGAGAGCGTCTTTTTGAGCAACAGCGGCCGCCCTCGAGGATTGGGCGGAAACATTGGCGCCGTGGGTCGTCCGGACCGGCGGTGACTTTGGCCGCAAACATGGAGAGATCCCGTGAAACACTGGACCGCACTAGCGGCCGCCGGCTTTCTGGCCGCCGCAGCCTATGTCCCGGCCACCGCCGCCGACATTTCGGGCGCCGGCGCGACCTTCCCCTATCCGATCTACGCCAAGTGGGCCGACGCCTATAAAAAGGAAACCGGCAACGGCCTGAACTATCAGTCGATCGGTTCCGGCGGCGGCATCAAGCAGATTCAGAACAAGACCGTGACCTTCGGCGCGTCCGATGCCCCGCTCAAGGGCGACGTGCTCGAAAAGTTCGGTCTCGCGCAGTTTCCGGCCGTGATGGGCGGCATCGTGCCGGTCGTGAACCTCGAAGGCATCAAGCCGGGCGAACTCACCATCGACGGCCCGACGCTCGCCAAGATGTTCCTCGGCGAGATCAAGACCTGGAACGATCCGGCCATCGTCAAGCTCAACCCGAAGGCCAAGCTGCCGAACCAGGCGATCGCCGTCGTGCATCGCTCGGACGGCTCGGGCACCACCTTCAACTTCGCCTACTACCTGGCGGAAGTGAGCCCGGAGTGGAAGTCGAAAGTCGGCTTCAACACCTCGGTGCAGTGGCCGGTTGGCATCGGTGCCAAGGGTAACGAAGGCGTTGCCAACAACGTCGCCCAGACCAAGGGCTCGGTCGGCTATGTCGAATACGCCTATGCCCTGCAGAACAAGCTCACGCATACCAACATGATCAACAAGGCCGGCAAGACCGTGGCGCCGACCTCGGAGGCCTTCCAGGCCGCGGCTGCCAACGCGGATTGGAAGTCGCAGCCCGGCTACGGCGTCATCCTCGCCAATCAGCCGGGCGACAAGTCGTGGCCGATGACGGCGGCGACCTGGATCCTGGTCTACAAGAAGCCGGTCGACGCGGCTGCGACGGGCGAGGCGCTCAAGTTCTTTGCCTGGGCTTACAAGAACGGCGGCAAAATGGCCGAGGAACTCCACTACGTTCCGATGCCCGCCAATGTGGTCAAAGATATCGAAAACTATTGGAAGGCCGAAATCAAAGACGCGAGCGGCAAGCCCGTCTTCGCGATGGCCAACTGATCTCTTCGATACGGGGAGGGGCGCCACACCGGCGCCCCTCTCTTTTCCACCGCCGCGACGTGGCGGCTTGTTTTGTGGCCGCAAGGCCGCTTGAGTGGCTCCTCTGAACGGTTGATTAACCGGAGGGAGCCGGATGAATTTTACCCGGAGGCGACCCGTGGTCGACGTTGCGTTGCAGAGCGGTGCCATATCCGTCACCGAACAGCTTGACCGGGCAAAGGTTCTTCAGCGCCTGCGATTGGGTGACATGGCGTTCCGTCATCTGACGCGTGCCGCCGCACTGACCGTGTTGCTCATTCTCGGCGGTATTATCGTTTCGCTGGTCTACGGCGCCTGGCCTGCGCTGAATACCTTCGGAATCAGCTTCCTCTACGACGAGTCCTGGAACCCGGTGACCGAGAAATTCGGCGCCATTGCGCCGGTCTACGGCACCGTCATCACCTCCATCATTGCCATGTTGATCGCCGTGCCGGTCGGCCTCTTTATCGCGCTGTTTCTCACTGAACTGTGTCCGATGTGGCTGCGCCGGCCGATCGGCGTCGCCATCGAGCTTCTCGCCGGTATTCCCAGCATCATTTACGGCATCTGGGGCCTGTTCGTGTTTGCGCCTTTCCTGCAGCAATATGTGCAACCCTTCCTCATTGCCGTGTTCGGCAACGTGCCGGTGCTCTCGAACCTGTTCGCCGGCCCCCCCTACGGCATCGGAATTCTGACCGCCGGCCTGATCCTCGCCATCATGGTGCTGCCGTTCATCACGTCGATTTCGCGTGATGTGTTCGAGGCGGTGCCGCCGGTGCTGAAGGAAGCGGCCTATGGTCTGGGCTGCACCACCTGGGAGGTGGCGCGCTATGTGGTGCTGCCCTACACCCGCGTCGGTGTCATCGGCGGCGTGATGTTGGGCCTCGGCCGTGCCCTCGGCGAAACGATGGCGGTCACGTTCGTCATCGGCAATGCGCACCGCATTTCCGGCTCGATCCTGGCGCCGGGGACGACTATCTCGGCGACGATCGCCAATGAGTTCACCGAAGCGGTCGGCGATCTTTATACCGCGTCGCTGATTGCGCTCGGCCTGATCCTGTTCGTCATCACGTTTATCGTCCTCGCCATTGCCCGCATCATGCTGATGCGGCTGAACGCGCGGGTAGGGGCATAATCATGAGCGTGTCCGATTCAGCCGCCATGGGCTCCAGCGTCAGGAACATGTCTCTCTACGGAACCCGCCGCCGGCGCAACATGATCACCATGGGACTTGCCTGCGCTGCGACGGCGTTCGGTCTGACCTGGCTGGTGCTGATCCTGGCCGTGCTGCTGTGGGAAGGCTTCGGCGGCCTTTCGCTCGCGGTGTTCACGGAGATGACTCCGCCGCCGGGCTCGGCAGGCGGTCTGCTCAACCCGATCATGGGCAGCCTGGTCATGACCGTGATCGCGGTGCTGCTTGGAACACCGCTCGGCATCCTCGCCGGCACTTACATGGCCGAGTACGGGCGTTACGACAAATTGTCGAGCGTCGTGCGCTTCATCAACGACATCCTGCTCAGCGCGCCCTCGATCGTCATCGGCCTGTTCGTTTACGAAATCATGGTTGCGCAGATGGGCCACTTCTCCGGCTGGGCCGGCGCGGTTGCGCTCGCAGTGATCGTGGTGCCGGTCGTGGTGCGCACTACCGAGGACATGCTGACCCTGGTACCCGACACGCTGCGCGAAGCGGCGGCCTCGATCGGCCTGCCGCGTTCGTTGATGATCAGACGCATCGCCTATCGTGCAGCGCGCGCCGGCATGATCACCGGCGTGCTGCTGGCGGTCGCGCGCATCAGCGGCGAGACAGCACCCTTGCTGTTCACCGCGCTCAACAATCAGTTCTGGAGCACCGATATGAATGCTCCGGTCGCCAGTCTGCCGGTCGTTATTTTCCAGTTCGCGCTCAGTCCTTACAAGGATTGGCAGGAATTGGCCTGGACCGGCGCGCTGATCATCACCTTGGCGGTGCTTGCGCTCAGCATCTCCGCCCGTCTCCTCGCTGGACAGAGAAAATCGTCATGAGCAGCGTAGCCTCGTTCACCGTTCCGACCGTCACCCACACGCAGGCCAGCGGCGAAGACCAGGTCGAGAAGATTTCGATCCGCGATCTCAATTTTTTCTACGGCGACAACCGCGCCCTGAAGGACATCAACGTGCCGCTCTATCAGGGCAAGGTCACCGCCTTCATCGGTCCGTCCGGCTGCGGCAAGTCCACGCTGCTGCGTATCCTCAACCGGATGTACGACCTCTATCCCAACCAGCGCGCCACCGGCCATGTGCGGCTCGACAACGACGACATCCTGGCGCCCGGTCAGGACCTGAACCTGCTGCGCGCCAAGGTCGGCATGGTGTTCCAGAAGCCGACGCCGTTCCCGATGACGATCTACGAGAACATCGCCTTCGGCATTCGTCTTTACGAGAAGCTGCCGAAGTCCGATCTCGACGACCGCGTCAGGCACGCCTTGCAGCGCGCCGCGTTGTGGGAAGAGGTCAAGGACAAGCTCGGCCAGAACGGCTTGTCGCTGTCCGGCGGCCAGCAGCAGCGCCTGTGCATCGCGCGCACCGTCGCGGTGCGGCCGGAAGTCATCTTGTTCGACGAGCCGTGCTCGGCGCTCGATCCGATCTCGACCGCCAAGATCGAGGAACTGATCGACGAGCTCAAGGACGACTACACGATCGCCATCGTCACCCACAACATGCAGCAGGCGGCGCGCGTCTCCGATTTCACCGCCTTCATGTATCTCGGCGAATTGGTCGAGTTCGGCGAAACCACGCGCATCTTCACCAATCCGACCGACCGCCGCACCCAGGATTACATAACCGGCCGCTTCGGCTAGCGCCGCGCGCATGATCCCGAAAAGTGGGAACCGGTTTTCGGACAAGATCATGTGCATCAAAGAAACGCTTTGGCTCGAAGGACAGCGACAATGACCGACCATACGATGAAGGCGTTCGACAGCGACCTGCAGGATCTTGCACGCATGGTCGCCGAAATGGGTGGGCTTGCCGAGAAACAGGTTGCCGATTCGGTCGATGCTTTGGCCAAGCGCGACACAGCGCTGGCGCAACGGATTACGATGGCGGACGCCAATATCGACGCGCTCCAGCACGAGATCGAGGAAAAGGCGGTGCTCACGATCGCCCGTCGCCAACCGATGGCGGTCGACTTGCGCGAAGTGGTGGGCGCGTTGCGTCTCGCCAACGATCTCGAGCGTATCGGCGATCTCGCCAAGAACATCGCCAAGCGCGTGATCGCGCTCAACGGCGAATTCCCGCCGCCGAAGCTCATTCGCGGCGTCGAGCATATGACCGACCTGCTGCTCGAACAGCTCAAGACCGTACTCGATGCCTACGCCCGCCGCGACATCACCAAGGCGATGGCGGTGTGGCGCGGCGACGAGGAGATTGACGCGGTCTGCACCTCGGTATTCCGCGAGCTCCTCACCTATATGATGGAAGACCCGCGCAACATCACCTTCTGCATCCATCTCCTGTTCTGCGCCAAGAACGTCGAGCGCATGGGCGACCACGCCACCAACATCGCCGAGACGGTGCATTACATCATCGAGGGGCGCCCCATCGCGGACAAGCGGCCGAAGGGCGACACCACGACGCTCGCCGCTCCGAGCGCGGTTGGGGACAGATAACGAGAAGACATCATGACCGCCCGCATCCTGATCGTTGAAGACGAAGAGCCGCTGACCATGCTGCTCCGCTACAATCTCGAGGCGGAAGGCTACGAGGTCGAAACAGCGGCGCGCGGCGACGATGCCGATACCCGGCTCAAGGAGGCGACGCCCGACTTGGTCGTGCTCGACTGGATGTTGCCGGGCCTGTCCGGCATCGAACTGTGCCGCCGCCTGCGGGCGCGGCCGGAAACGCGGCAACTGCCCATCATCATGCTCACCGCGCGCGGCGAGGAGAGCGAGAAGGTGCGCGGGCTTGCCACCGGCGCCGACGACTACATCGTCAAGCCGTTCTCGGTGCCGGAACTTCTGGCACGCGTGCGCGCGCTGTTGCGCCGCGCCAATCCCGAGCGCGTCGCCAATGTGCTGGCCATCGGCGATCTCGAGCTTGACCGCGAGAAGAAGCGTGTCTCGCGCTCAGGCCGCGCCATCGAGCTCGGCCCCACCGAATACCGGCTGCTCGAGTTCCTGATGGAGCGGCCCGGCCGCGTGTTCTCGCGCGAGCAACTGCTCGACGGCGTCTGGGGCTCGGACATCTATATCGACGAGCGCACCGTCGACGTGCATGTCGGCCGGTTGCGCAAGGCGATCAACCGCGGCCAGTCCGCCGACCCGATCCGCACCGTGCGCGGCGCCGGCTATGCGCTGGACGACCGGTTTGGACGGATGAACTGAGGCGCACTTATCCCTCCCCCGCAAACGGGGGAGGGATAGAAGCGAAAACAAAAAGGCCGGGCATTGCCCGGCCTTTTGCGTTTGACTCTTGTCGAACTCAGTTGCGGAACGGCCGTTTCTCGCGTCGGCGGTCGTTGGCCGGTTGGTAGGCGACGCGGCAGTGGAACGCGCAATAAGGCTGCTCGCTCGCGGCGTCGCCGCCGCAGAAGAAGAAATCCCCGCTGCCCGGGTCGCCGACCGGCCAGCGGCAGGTCTTCTCGTTGAGTTGCAGCAGCGTCTTGCGCTGCTCGACCGGGATCTCGATCAGTTCGGGTTCCGGTTCCGCCTCATAGTCATAGGCGAGCGCGGTGTTGCCGCGCACCTGCGGCCGGGATACCCGCAGCATGTGACCCGACGAGCGCGCCTTGCGCGGCCGCGGGGCGGCCGAGGAGGGGCTCTTGGCGCGGCCCGAGAGGCCGAGCCGGTGCACCTTGCCGATGACCGCGTTGCGGGTGATGCCGCCGAGCTCTGCCGCGATCTGGCTGGCGGAAAGCCCGTCCGACCACAGCTTCTTGAGAAGTTCGACCCTCTCGTCTGTCCAGCCCATCGGTATTCTCCTAGGCGCTCAAGGCCTTGGCTAGAATCCATCCCCCTCGACCGGTGCCGTTTGACGGGCACCCGGACGCATTACGCTCCAAGGATGAACTAGAAATCTGTCTCTGCTGTACGATATGTCGTACTGGCTTGACCGAAACGCTACAATATGGGGTGAGTCGCCTGCAAGCATTGCAAGCCCGCAAACCCCAACTACCAACAGTTTTCCAATAGAATCCGCGCTTGCGGCATAATTGAGTCAGCCGAATCGGTTCCCGAGCGCCGGTTGACTTGAGCAACCCCGGCAATAGAATGCTTAACAGTGCCGCCCGGCGGGGCGGCACATTGCATTTTAGGCCTGCATGATCCCGATCCGGAGACGATTGCGCAGGTGGAAGCAAAGGCGAAGCCGATCCGTCCGTGACGGGATCGTCGCCTTGTCGATGAAAGAAACTGGCCGTGAGCTCGCATGTCTTGCCGACCTATGCCCGTGTCGATCTCGCTTTCGAGCGGGGCGAGGGCGCTTGGCTCTTTACGGCGGCGGGTGATCGCTATCTCGACTTCACCTCGGGTGTCGCCGTCAACGCGCTCGGCCACGCGCATCCGGCGCTGATCGCGGCGCTGACCGAGCAGGCGCATAAGGTCTGGCACGTCTCGAACCTGTTCCGCATTCCGGGCGCCGAGCGGCTGGCCGACCGGCTGTGCGCGGCGTCGTTCGCCGACCTCGCGTTCTTCTGCAATTCGGGCACCGAGGCCCTGGAAGGCGCCATCAAGATGGCGCGCAAGTATCAGTCGGTCTCGGGCAAGCCAGAACGGTTCCGGATCGTCACCTTCGAAGGCGCGTTTCACGGCCGCACGCTGGCGTCGCTCGCCGCTACCGGCAACAAGAAGTACCTCGACGGCTTCGGCCCGCCGGTCGAAGGCTTCGACCAGGTGCCGCCCGGCGACATCGAAGCCGTCAAGAAGGCGATCGGCCCCGAGACCGGCGCCATCTTGATCGAGCCGGTGATGGGCGAGGGCGGCGTGCGCGTCGTGTCGCATGCGTTCCTGCGCGCCTTGCGCCAGCTGTGCGACAAGAACGGCCTGCTGCTGATTTTCGACGAGGTGCAGACCGGCGTCGGCCGCACCGGCGAATTGTTCGCCTATCAGATCAGCGGCGTCGAGCCCGACATCATGACGCTGGCGAAGGCGCTCGGCGGCGGTTTCCCGGTCGGCGCGGTGCTCGCCACCACGGAAGCGGCCAAGGGCATGACGCCCGGCACGCACGGTTCGACCTTCGGCGGCAACCCGCTCGCCATGGCGGTGGCCAATGCCGTGCTCGACGTCGTCACGGCCGACGGATTCCTCGACCGGGTCAAGCAGAATGCCTTGCTGCTCAAGCAGCGGCTGGCGGAACTCAAGGACCGGCACGCCGCGGTGATCTCCGAGGTGCGCGGCGAAGGCCTGCTGATCGGCCTGCGCATGGTGCCGCCGGTGTCTGAGATGGTTGAGGAATTGCGCGCCGAGAAGATGCTGGCGCCGGCCGCCGGCGACAACGTCGTGCGGCTGTTGCCGCCGCTGATCATCGGCGAGGAGGAAATCTCCGAGGCGATCGCCCGCATCGACCGCGCCTGCACGCGGCTCGCGCAAAACCACGCGCGCCCGGCCAAGCAGGGAGCGGCGTGATGTCGGGCAAGAACGTGCGGCATTTCCTCGACCTCATCGACATTCCGAAGCCGGTGCTGGCCGGGCTGATCGACTCGAGCCGCGCCATGAAGGCCGCGCGTGCCGAGGGTGTGCGCAGCGCGCCGCTCGAAGGCAAGACGCTGGCGATGATCTTCGATAAGCCGTCGACGCGCACGCGTGTGTCGTTCGACGTCGCCATGCGGCAGCTCGGCGGCGAGGCGATCATGCTGACCGCGCAGGAGATGCAGCTCGGCCGCGGCGAGACGCTCGCCGATACCGCCAAGGTGCTGTCGCGTTTCGTCGACGCCATCATGATCCGCATCCTCGACCACGAAGCAGTGGCCGAGCTCGCGCGCCATGCGACCGTGCCGGTGATCAACGGCCTCACCCGCCGCTCGCATCCCTGTCAGGTGCTGGCCGACGTGATGACCTATGTGGAGCATCGCGGCTCGATCCGCGGCCGCACCGTGGCCTGGACCGGCGACGCCAACAACGTGCTGGCCTCGCTGATGCACGCGGCCGAGCGGTTCGACTTCCAGCTGCGGGTGGCGACGCCGCCCGAACTCAAGCCGAAGAAGTGGCTGATGGACTGGGTCAAGTCGTCGGGCGCGGCCATCGAGGTCGGCGACGATCCGGACGTCGCGGTGAAGAATGCCGACTGCGTCTTCACCGACACCTGGGTGTCGATGGGCGACCGCGAGGCCAAGCACCGCCACAACGTGCTCAAGCGCTACCAGGTCAATGCCAGCCTGATGTCGAAGGCCAAGCCCGACGCGCTGTTCATGCACTGCCTGCCGGCGCACCGCGGCGAGGAGGTCACCGACGAGGTGATCGACGGTCCGCAGTCGGTGGTGTTCGACGAGGCCGAGAACCGCCTGCACGCCCAAAAAGGCCTGCTGGCCTGGTGCCTGCACGCGGACGCGTGAGCCGGCCGCGCCCTTGGCGCGGGGAGGGGCTCGAATTTTCGCCGTCGCGCTCTACATAACCGCGCATGAACAGCCCCATGATGAACCCTGAATCCGCCATTCCGACCCGCGCCCCGTCGGCCACCACGGTCGACGACACGGTGCTGCCGTTCGAGG
>CAYJPU010000023.1:18968-24873 GCA_964372105.1 uncultured Undibacter sp. | reverse complement strand
CGCCGTCCGGTCCGCCGACCACGAAATTGCCGGTCGGGTTGACCAGGAAATCGGACGGCCGCTCGGGCATCCAGCCTTTCGGCAGCGCGGACGTGACCGTCTGCTCGATCAGATCCTTGACCATGCCGGGCGTGTACTTCTTGCCGTTGCGGCTCTTCTCGTTGTGCTGGGTGGAGACGACCACCTTGGTGCAGCCGACCGGCTTGCCGTCGACGTAGCGGACGGTGACCTGGCTCTTGGCGTCGGGCTGCAGATCGGGGATCTGGCCGGCGTGCCGCTTGTCGGCGAGCACCTTGAGGATCTTGTGCGCGAAATAGATCGGCGCCGGCATGAAGGAGTTCTTCTCGTAGACCTCGCTCTCGGTGCAGGCGAAGCCGAACATCATGCCCTGGTCGCCGGCGCCTTCTTCCTCGCCGCCTTTTTTCTTCTTGGCGTTCACGCCCATGGCGATGTCGGGCGACTGGCCGTGCAGCAGCACTTCCACGTCGGCGCCGTAATAGGAGAAGCCGTCCTGGTCGTAGCCGATGTCCTTGACCACATCGCGCGCGATCTTGGTGATCAGCTCGCGGTCGACCACCGCCTTGTCGCCGTGCTTGTGGAAGAACGGCGACTGGCCGCGGCCTTCACCGGCGATGACGATCTTGTTGGTGGTAGTCAGCGTCTCGCAGCCGAGCCGGGTGTTGACCTGGCTGTCGTCGGCGATGCCGAGCTTGATGTCGTTTTCGAGAAACGCGTCGAGCACCGCGTCGGAAATCTGATCGCAGACCTTGTCCGGATGACCTTCCGAAACCGACTCGCTGGTGAACAGGAAGTTCTTGTGAGCCACCGCTGAAACTCCTCCATGGCGCGGCTGGATTCAGCCGCTCCTTTTTAAGCCGGAGTGTTTCTTGCAGTGGTTCTGCGCGAGGTCAAGATGCGGGCAACGGTGGGCAACTTCCACTAATAAGTTGGGAAGCGGCGGGCCGCCTTTTTACTCTTCGCCCGCGATCTGCTCGACCAGGTCAACGATACGGCGGCGCAGCTTGCTGTTCTTGATCTTCATGAACGACTTGGTCAGCGACAGGCCGTCCGAGGTCGCGAGGAAGTCGGACACGTAAGCCGGCGACGGCGCTTCGCTCATGCCACCGGTCTGGCCCGGTAAATGCGGCGCGCCTTCGAAGAAGAACGAGACCGGCACCTGCAGGATATGCGCAATCTGCTGGAGGCGGCTGGCGCCGATGCGGTTGGTGCCCTTCTCGTATTTCTGAACCTGCTGGAAGGTGAGGCCGAGGGCGTCCCCGAGCTTTTCCTGACTCATGCCCAGCATCATCCGGCGCATGCGCACGCGCGAACCGACGTGCTTGTCAATCGGATTGGGTGCCTTCTTAGCCATAAAGATCTCCTATGCCGCCATCGTGGCGCGTAATGTCACAGGTGGCACCTCAGTGGCAATGCTTGAATTCCGGACGACTTTTTAGAAAGGCAACAAAAACAGGCGAGAATCGCCATCTTTTTAGGAAAATTATCTTTTTTTACAACCAATCCGCGCATTCTGGACGGTGGTCAATTTTGTTTGTATGCACCCGATTAGTGCGATTTCACCGGGTGCAATTCAATCTAGGAGCGAAGGCGCCGTCGACCGATCGCAATCAGACTTACTACCAGAAATAGAATCAAGGCAACGTCGCCAAATTTCACATATATGGTTTTATCCAGCGCATTTGGCAGTCGGGCATCGAACACACCTTCGATGCCAAGAGGTAGTTCGTTAGTGATCCGTCCGACCGGATCGATCACTGCGGAGATGCCGGTGTTGGCGGCGCGCACCAGCGGCAAACCTTCGGCGATCGCCAAAACGCGGGCCTGCTGGAAGTGCTGATACGGTCCGGAGCTGATGCCGAACCAGCCGTCATTGGTGACGTTGACCAGCCAGCCCGGCCGTTCACCGTCGGGCACGGCGGCGCCGGGAAAAATCGCTTCGTAGCAGATGAGCGGCAGCATTTTCGGCGCGCCGGCAAGGTCCATCGCGCGGCGCCGGTCGCCTGACAGGAAGCCGCCGGCCTGCTTGGTGAGCTGCTGCAAGCCGAACTTCTCGAGCACGGTCTGGAACGGCAGATATTCGCCGAACGGCACCAGGTGCACCTTGTCGTAGATGCCGCGAATCGAGCCGTCCGGATCGATCACATAGACCGAATTATAAGCGCGCACGGCGCGCGAGCCGCCGGCCGGCGGCACCGCGCGCACCGCGCCGACGATGAGCTCGGTGCCGGGCTTCAACAGCGCCGCGATCTGCGCCAGCGCTTCCGGCTCGCGCGTCAGGAAAAACGGAAAGGCCGCCTCCGGCCAGATCAGGTGGGTGACGTCCTGCACGCCCTTGGAGTCGGGGCCGGTCATGCTGTCGGACAGGCGCAGATAGCGCGCCATCACCTCGTCCTTGGCGGCGTAGTTGAACTTGGCGTCCTGCTGCAGGTTGGGCTGCATGACGCGCAGCTTCACGCCGCTGACGAAGGTGGTCGGATAGCTCGCCAGACGCGCCGCGCCGTAGCCGGCGAAGCCGGCGAGAACGACGAGGCCGATGACCAGCGGACGATAGGGATGGGGGGTATCGGCCGGCTCGTCCGACAGCACGGCGGGTGTCGCGCAAATGGCGAGTGCCAGAAAAGTGAGGCCCCAGACGCCGACCAGCGAGGCGCTCTGGGCAAGCACCAGCGGTTGGGTCAGCGCGTAACCGAAGGTGTTCCAGGGAAAGCCGCTGAGCAGGTGGCCGCGCAGCCATTCGGCGACCGTCAAAGTGGCCGCCAGCGCGAGGATGCGCTCGGGGCCGCGCACCCAGATCAGCCGCGCGACCGCCAGACCGAGGCCGGTGTAGATCGCGAGATAGGCCGGCAAACCGGCGACCGCGACCGGCAACAGCCAGCCGAAGGTCTTGGCATCGACCAGAAAGGCGTAGCCGATCCAATAGAGACCGGCGACGAAGAAGCCGAAACCGAAACACCAGCCGGCGGCAGCCGCGGTCCAGGCGCCGCTCCAGCGGCCGGCGGCGGAGCCGTCCACCAGCCAGACCAGCACCGGCAGCGTCACGAACAGGATTGGCCAGGCATTGACCGGGGCGAGCGCCAAGGCCGACGCGGCGCCGGCAACGAAGGCGATGCCCGCGCGCCGCAGACCGGAGGAGAGCACGATTACGTGTGTGATGGTGTCCAAGGTCACGGGCGCGGCGTGCCCGGCGGTGACGGGGGCGCGCCGGTGTCTTTCGCGGCCGGCTCGTCGCCCGGCAGCACCGGCGGCGCAACGCCGGCCAGCACGGCATCGGGCTCGCGCCGGCGCGGTTCGCGCGTCGTCTCGCGGCGCTCCTTCAAGCGGATGATGCGCACGCGCTTGATGCGGCGCGGATCGGCATCGAGCACTTCGAATTCGAACAGGCCCGGGCCGGGGATCAATTCGCCGCGCAGCGGCAGGCGGCCGACGCGCGTCACCAGATACCCGGCGAGCGTATCGACCTCCTCGGCGTCCTCGCCGAGGTCGAAATCATGGCCGACGATGGCGACCACATCTTCGAGGTTGGCGCGCGCGTCGGCGACATAGGAGCCGTCGGGCTGGCGCACCACCGCCGGCGTTTCGTCCTCGTCGTGCTCGTCGGCGATCTCGCCGACGATCTGTTCGACGATGTCCTCCATCGAGATCAGTCCGTCGGAGCCGCCGTATTCATCGACCACCAGCGCCAGATGGATGCGGGTCGCCTGCATGCGCGCCAAGAGATCCATCACCCGCGCCGACGGCGGCACGAACAGGATTTCGCGTACGATCTTGGTCGACGACAGCGGCGTGGCGAGGTTGATGGCCTTGAAATCGAGGCCCGCCGGCAGCGGCTTCTTGCGTTTGGCGTTCTTCTCGGGGTCGACCGCGGCGCGCGCGGTCATGAACGCGATCAGGTCGCGGATGTGCACCATGCCGACCGGATCATCGAGCGTGTCGTTGTAGACGACGAGGCGCGAATGGGCGGCGCCCTCGAAGGTGCGCACCAGTTCGCCGAGCTGGATGTCCTGCTGCACCGAGACGATGTCGGCGCGCGGCACCATGACGTCGCCGACGCGGCGCTCGCGCAGCCCCAGGATGTTCTTGAGCATCCGGCTTTCTTCCGGCGAGAAGCCGGATTCGCCAGGCTGCATTTCGTCGAGCACGTCCTTGAGGTCGGAACGGATCGATCCGTTGCGCCAGCCGAACAGCGCGCGGAACGTGCGCGTGAACCAGTTGTCGCTGCCCTCGCGCGCCGCCGGCACGGGCACGGGCAGATGGCGCGGTTCGTAAGACCCGCCGGCGGCGTTCGGACTGGAGGAATCGCTGTCAGGCATGGCGGTCAGGCGTTGCCCGGCTCGATCGCGCGGTACGGATCGGCGATCTTGAGACGGGCGAGAATTTGGCGCTCCAGCCCTTCCATGGCGTCGGCCTCAGAATCGGTCTGGTGATCGTACCCCAACAGATGGAGATAGCCATGCACCACGAGGTGGGCGAGGTGGTGAAGCACCGGCTTGTCTTCGTCCCTGGCCTCGCGCGCCAGCGTCTCGTAGGCGACGATGACGTCGCCGAGCAGCAGCGGCAGGCCGGGGCCCTTCGGCGCGCTGGCCGGAAACGACAGCACGTTGGTCGGCTTGTCGATGCCGCGCCAGGCGCGGTTGAGTTCCTTAACCGCGGCGTCGTCGGTGAGCACGACGCTCATTTCGCCGCCCGAGGGCGCCAGTTCGGCCGCGGCCGCGATCGCCGCGCGCACGGCGTCTTCCGCGCCGGCCAGCGTCTGCCACTGCGGCGACGGCGCGTCGAAATCGACCTCGGGCGCCATGGCGCGTGGCTGGCGGGCCGCGCTCATTCCTTGGCCTCTTTCTTGGCTTCGCGCGCCAGCGTGACGCGGTCATAGGCCGCGACGATCCGCGCCACCAGCTCGTGGCGGATGACGTCTTCATGACCGAAGGCCACGTGTCCGACGCCTTCGACGTCTTTGAGAAGTTTGACCGCTTCGGCAAGGCCGGAGGTCTGCCCGTTCGGCAGGTCGACCTGGCTCGGGTCGCCGGTGACGATCATGCGGCTGTTCTCGCCCAGACGGGTCAAGAACATCTTCATCTGCATCGACGAGGTGTTCTGCGCTTCGTCGAGAATGACGCAGGCATTCGACAGCGTGCGGCCGCGCATGAAGGCGAGTGGCGCAATTTCGATCTCGCCGCCCTGCAAGGCGCGCTCGACGATGCGCGCATCCATCAGGTCGTAGAGCGCGTCGTAGATCGGGCGCAAGTAAGGATCGACCTTCTCGCGCATGTCGCCGGGCAGGAAGCCGAGCCGTTCGCCCGCCTCCACTGCCGGCCGCGACAGGATGATGCGGTCGACTTCCTTGCGCTCGAACATCTGCACGGCTTGCGCAACGGCAAGCCAGGTCTTGCCGGTGCCGGCGGGGCCGGTGCCGAACACCAGCGAATAGCGCTTGAGCGCGCGGATATAGCCGTCCTGCGCGGCGGTGCGCGCGCGCACCGGGCGCTTGCGCAGATTGATCTCTTCGAAAGCCGTGCGCGGGTCGGCCGGGTCGTAATCGAACAGCGAGCCTTGCGCGATCGCCTGGCGGATGGCGCCTTCGACGTCGCCTTGGCCGAGATCGCGGCCGCGCTTGGTCTGTTCGTACAGCCCTTCCAGCACGCGGCGGGCCTGTTCGCAGGCGCCGCGCGAGCCGTCGAGCGTGACGTGATTGCCGCGCTGTTCCGCCACCACGCCGAGCCGGCGCTCGATCAGCGCGAGGTTCTGGCCGTATTGCCCGAACAGGATGGAGGCGAGCTTGTTGTCCTCGAAAGCCAGCACGACTTGAGTGGTCGCCGTCTCGTCGGAGGCGGCTGCGGGCGGGATCACGGGATCCGAAGTGCGCAAAGTGGGCTCTATGCTCCTGCTG
>CAYJPU010000023.1:10687-18868 GCA_964372105.1 uncultured Undibacter sp. | reverse complement strand
TGCGGGCGGGATCACGGGATCCGAAGTGCGCAAAGTGGGCTCTATGCTCCTGCTGCGGCGAGCACCGGCGCGCCGAGGTTTTCGATGAGGTCACCGAAAAGGGTATTCGTTCCGAGGCCTGTGATCTTAACCGGCACGACCGACCCGATCAGGGCCGCCGGCGCCATCACCTGCACCGCCTGCAAATATGGGGACTTGCCGACCAATTGCCCAGAGAGCCGGCCGGGCTTTTCCAGAAGCAGCGGGAGGGTGCGGCCGACGAAACTGGCGTTGAAATCGCGCTGCTGGCGGGCGATCAGGGCCTGAAGGGCGTAAAGGCGCCGGGTTTTCTCCTCCGGCGGCACTTGATCCTCGAGTTCAGCGGCCGGGGTGCCCGGTCGCGGCGAGTAAGCGAAGGTGTAGGCGCCGGCGTAGCCGACGGTCTCGATCAGATCGAGGGTGTCCTGGAAGTCCTGTTCCGTCTCGCCCGGGAAGCCGACGATGAAATCCGACGAGAACGCGAGATCGGGGCGCGCCGCGCGCAGGCGCGCGACCACGTCGAGATAGTGCTGCCGCATGTGCTTGCGGTTCATCGCCGCGAGGATGCGGTCGGAGCCGGACTGCACCGGCAGATGCACATAGGGCATCAGTTCGGCAAGGTCGGCATGGGCCGCGATCAGGTCGTCATCCATGTCGTTCGGATGGCTGGTGGTGTAACGCAGCCGCGCGATGCCGGGCACTTTCGCCAGCCGCCGCAGCAGGCGGCCGAGCGTCGCGGCTGAGCCGTCCGCGCCCTCGCCGTGATAGGCGTTGACGTTCTGGCCGATCAGCGTCACCTCGCGCACGCCGGCTTCGGCGAGGCGCGTGACTTCGGCGGCGATCTTTTCGACCGGCCGCGACACTTCCGCGCCGCGCGTATAGGGCACCACGCAGAAGGTGCAGAACTTGTCGCAGCCTTCCTGCACCGTGACGAAAGCGGCGATGCCGCGCTTGGCGATCTGCTCGCGCCGCGGCGACGCCAGCGCGTCGAACTTGTCCTCGACCGGAAACTCGGTGTCGACGACCCGTTCGCCGCTGCGCGCACGCGCGATCATCTCCGGCAGGCGGTGATAGTTCTGCGAGCCCACCACCAGGTCGACCGCGCCCGAACGGCGCAGGATCTCCTGGCCCTCGGCCTGCGCGACGCAGCCGGCGACCGCGATCATCACATTGCGGCCAAGCGCGGCGGCTTCTTCCTTCATCATCCGCAGGCGGCCGAGCTCGGAATAGACCTTGTCCGCCGCCTTCTCCCGGATGTTGCAGGTGTTGAGGATGATCAGGTCGGCGTCGGCGACATCGGCGGTCTCGTTGAATCCGCTAGGGGCCAGCGTGTCCGCCATACGATGGGAATCGTAGACGTTCATCTGGCAGCCGAACGATTTGACGTGGACCTTGCGCGTGTTGCTCATGTTCTCAGCCCGCGTCGCCGCCGGCATCAGTCTCTAAAATTCATCAACGAATTCAATGACGTAGACAGCCGGGACGAGCCCAGCCAGGACGCCTTCGTGGAATTGGCCGTGTCCGGCTCTCTTACCGGCTTTTCGCCCGAAAATAAACGCCGGTCATGGTGCCGGGACGGGAGCCACCGCTTGGGACACCGCCTGGCCTTCGGCCGGCGTTCCAGCCTGAACCGCGGGTTCCGGCCGGGCGGGCAGGATCGTCCGGCCGCGGAGCGCGCTCGCCATCAGCCGGCGCACGGCGCCGTGCAGTTTCCGGGTCATGGTCTTACGGTCCGTGATGGCAGCCGCGGAGATCGGCTCGCCGTAGCTGACCACGGCATCGACCACGCCTTGCGAGACGAAAGCGCTGATGTGCGGCATGAAGTCGAGATCGCCGTACCAAGCCACCAGCGGGCGCTGGCGGCGGCTCATCGGCATGCCGTACTGGCCGGTGTAGCTGATCGACATCGGCTGGATGACGATGCGGTCGGCGCCGCCGGCATGCGCGGCGGCGGCTTCCTCGACGGCTCCGAGCAGTGCCGAGCGGAACGGCAGCACGCGGTTGCCGTCGCTCGAGGTGCCTTCCGCGAACAGCACCACCGAGACGCCGCCGTTGAGGCGCTTGACGATCTGACTGACGGCATCGCCGGTCTGCTGGCGGCGGGTGCGGTCGACGAACACGGTGCGCTGCAAGCGCGCGGTGGTGCCGACCAGCGGCCAGTTCGCCACTTCACGCTTGGCGACGAAGGCCACCGGCGCGATCGAACCGATCACCAATATGTCGGCCCAGGACACGTGGTTGGACACGAACATCACGGCGTTGTCGCGCACCGGCGCGCCGGCCACGCGGATACGGATGCGCAGGAGCGAGCACAGCGACGCATAATAGGTAGAGGCGATCCAGCCCCAGCCGGGCAAACCCAATTTGCCGAGCAGCCACTGCACCGAGATGATCAGCGGCGTCATGATGAAAAAGTACGCCGCGATGAAAAGTCCGCGCAGCATCAGAGCTACTCCGTGCCGCGGTTACTTCTTCTCGTCGGTCAGCGGCACGGCGTAGAGCTCGAGCCGGTGGTCGATCAGCTTGTAGCCGAGCTTGCGCGCGACCTCAGCCTGCAGGCGCTCGATCTCTTCCGACTGGAATTCGATCACTTCGCCGGTGCGCAGGTTGATGAGGTGGTCGTGGTGCGCTTCCGATGAGGTCTCATAGCGGGCGCGGCCGTCGCGGAAATCGTGCTTCTCGATGATGCCGGCGTCCTCGAACAGCCGCACCGTGCGGTAGACGGTGGAGATCGAAATGCGGTCGTCGACCTTGACGCAGCGGCGGTATAATTCCTCGACGTCGGGATGGTCGTCGGAACCCGCCAGAACGCGCGCGATCACGCGCCGCTGTTCGGTCATGCGCATGCCCTTGGCGGCGCAGAGCGCCTCGATATTTCGTCTTTCAGGCGGGATCTGGTCGGTCGTGTTCACGGTCGAAAACTCGGAGTCGTTGCGGCCCGGCCCTTCTAGCATACCGAGCCCGCAGGGGAATGCGCTGATTGCGGATCAGGCCAGGTCGCGGCGCAGGACCAGCGCGGTGGCGGGCTTGCCGGCGGCACCGGGGTAGTAGTTCGGTCGGCGGCCGACCTCGCGAAAGCCGGCGCGATCGTAGAGCCGGATCGCCGGCGCGTTGTTCTCATCGACTTCCAGAAACACGGTGTGGACGCCGAGGCCCGCCAGGCGCCGTAGATGCAGCGTCAGCAGGGCCCGCGCCAGGCCCTTGCCGCGGCGGGCGCCGGTGACCGCGACCGACAGGATTTCGGCTTCGTCGGCGGCCTGGCGCGACATGATGAAGCCGGCGAACTTAGTCCCCTTGGCCCCGACGGTCACGCGATGGGCGATCACATGCCGGTCGAGCAGCAGCGCCTCGACTTCCGGTTCGCTCCAGCCTCGCCGGAACGAGGCGCCATGCAAGGCAGCGATGGCAGCGGTGTCGCGCACCCCGGCTTCCGACAGCGCCGGTTCGGCGCGCGAAAACAGGGCGCGGAAGAAGTCCATCATCGGCGGGACAACTGGGTGGATTCCTGCGGCTGGGCGTCGGGCGCGCGCAGGTAAAGCGGCCTCGGCGGCAGGCCGGTGTCGAGCGCCGCGGCTCCCAGTTGCGCCACCCAGTCGATGTCGGGCGCGCTGCGCTGCTCGACCGTGCGCGGCGCGCGCTCGTCCGGTGGCCACGCCGCTGCCAGCAGGGTTGCGGCGGTGCCGACGATGCGCGGCGCGCCGCTGTTGGCGGCGGCGCGCACGGCTTCGCGCAACGGCGCGACGCGCGGCGCCACCAGCGTGCGGCCGCCGGGGCCAAACACTTGCAGATAGACGTTGTCGTGCCGCGCATCGATCGCGGCCACCACCGGCAGCGTGTCGTCGGCGGCGATCAGCGGCGTCGCGTAAGTCGCCAGTGTGGAGAGGCCGACGACAGGGATGTTGGCGGCGAGGCCGATGCCGCGCGCGGCGGCAATGCCGACACGCAGGCCGGTGAAGCTGCCGGGGCCGATAGTGACGGCGATACGGTCGAGACGGGTGAAGTCGAGCGCGGCGCGCTCCATCACGCGCTTGATGAGCGGGATCAGCGCTTCGGCGTGGCCGCGCTGCATGCCGAGCGATTCATGCGCGATGATGCCGGCGCGCTCGGTGTCGAGCACGGCCGCCGAACAGGCTTCGAGTGCAGTATCAATGGCAAGAACGCGCATGGACCTACTTTTACCAACGCGCGGCCAAATGCAATGCGTCATTCCAGAGGCGCGCGGTGCGCGCGCCCCGGAATGGCAAAGCAGATTAAACCGGCCGGACTTCCGTGACTTCCGGCACGAAGTGCTTCAGCAGGTTCTGGATGCCGTGCTTGAGCGTGGCGGTCGAGGACGGGCAGCCGGAGCAGGCGCCCTGCATGTGCAGGTAGACGATGCCTTCCTTGTAGCCCTTGAAGGTGATGTCGCCGCCGTCGCCGGCCACCGCCGGACGCACACGCGTCTCGATCAGGTCCTTGATGATGGTGACGGTCTCTTCGTCGGCTTCGTCGAAGAATTCGTCGGCCGCCTTGGGCGCGGCGTCGGCCGCCAGCAGCGGCGCACCGGACATGTAGTGTTCCATGATGGCGCCCAGGATCGCCGGCTTGATCTGCTGCCAGTCGCCGTCGGTCTTGGTGACCGAAATGAAATCGCCGCCGAAGAACACGCCGCCGACATTGGGAACGTCGAACAGGCGCTGCGCAAGCGGCGATTGGGAGGCTGCCTCCCTGGTCGGCATGTCGAGCGTGCCGGTGTCGAGCACGGCGCGGCCGGGCAGGAATTTCAGCGTCGCGGGATTGGGCGTGGCTTCGGTCTGGATGAACATTCTGGCTTTCCTTGCGGGTTCAAGGCCCGTGGATGGCTGGGTTACCGGGAATAGATGGCCCCTCGCTTGATCGGGGTCAACCAGTCCAAATTTTCCGCCATGCCGGGGGGCGCACCGCAGACGCGGTCCGCAAGCCCATCCCGTGTTCAGCCCTCGAAGTCCGATCGGCGCCCGACCGCGCTCATTGCGGCTTCAGCGCCATCACGCGCAGCCGGTGCCCGTCGGGATCGAGCGCCACGAAGGTATAGCCGAAGTCCATTTCGGTGGGTTCCTGCGCGATGCTTAAGCCCCGCGCCTTCCAGTCGGCGTAACAAGCTTCGACTGCGTGCGCGTCGCTCACGCCGAAATCGATCTCCATGGCACCGGGCGACCCAGCCATGGCTGGCTCGACCTCACGCCGCGACCACAGGCCGAGCATGACCGGCGGCAGCGGGAACATGGCGAAGTTTGCGGAGGACTCGACCGGCTGGCGGCCCAGCAGGTCGGCATAGAAGGCGGCGCTGACCGCGGGATTGTCGACATAGAGCACGATGAGACGGAAATCAGGCATGACAGGCTCTCCAGTTGAGGAACGCCCGTCTTATCAGGGGTTACTGTCAGTTTTTGGCAGCAGTCGATTTAAGGCTATTGCGGGCGAATTCCCTCCGCTTGCCGCCATTCCTTCAGCAGCGCCTGCCGTCGCTTGGGATAGCGAATATCGGTGGGCGCGAGTGCGGCGATCCGGTCGGTGCGGAAATGGCGGAAGCCCTGGCGCAGCTCGCACCAGGCGACCACCACGCGCGCGCGATCGAAAAACCCGACGGCAAAGGGCCAGATCAGCCGTTTGGTTTCGGCGTCCTGCACATCGCGATAGATGATGTCGAGCTTGCGCTCGGCGCGGATGGCCTGGCGGATCGAGGCCAACTCGGCGTCGCCGGCCGCGATCGGTGCGCCCGGGCCCACCAGCAGTGTCGATGCATCGAGTTCATCGCGGAGATCGGCCGGCAGCACGGCGGCAATTTTCGCCAGCGCGTCCCGCGCGGCCGCGCCGAGCCGGGAATCGCCGCGGTCGGCCACCCAACGCGAACCGAGCACCAGCGCCTCGATTTCGTCTTCCGAGAACATCAACGGCGGCAGCATGAAACCCGGCCGCAGCACGTAGCCCAACCCCGGCTCGCCATCGATCCGCGCACCCTGCGCTTGCAGCGTGACGATGTCGCGATACAGCGTCCTGATGCTGACGCCGAGTTCCTTCGCCAGCGCGTGCCCGCTCACCGGATGGCGGTGGCGCCGAAGAATTTGGATCAGATCGAGCAGACGTTCCGCGCGTGACACCGCAGCGATCCTTTGCGGAAAAGGCCTCACTCAACCGACAGCAGACTAGCACGGATCGCGGCCATATTGAGCCGAGCGTCACGCCATCGCCTCGAGATCGGCGTCGTTGAGGTGGCCGGGCACGATGGCCACGGGAATCGGGAACGCGCCGGCGGTCTTGGCCAAGCCGGTCACCAGCGGGCCGGGGCCCTCCTTGCCGATGCCGGCGGCCAGCACCAGGATGCCGATGTCGGCGTCCTCGTCGATCAGCTTGATGATCTCCTCGGCCGTGCCGCCCTCGCGGATCACCCGGTCCGGGTTGATGTCGGCGATTTCGCGTGAGCGGGCGGCGAATTTGTCGAGCGTCGCGTTGGCCGCTTCCATCTGCTCGGCCTTCATGATGTCGGCGACGCCGAGCCATTGCTGATTGCGGTCGCCGGGCTCGATCACGCGCAGCATCACGATCTGCGACTTGGTGCGGCCGGCGCGCTTGGCCGCCCAGAACACGGCGCGGTCGCATTCCTCGGAGTCGTCGATGACGACGAGGTATTTGCGCTTGTGGCCGGCCTCGAAGCTGCGCCGCTTGTTGCTCATCCTCGCCCCCTGGTCATCCGCTCCGGTACGGAGCGGACGCACAAGCGCTGAATGGTGGCACGGCGCCTGCCGCGCTTACAAGCGGGGCAAAAACTAGCGCCGCACGAAGCCGACGATGTCCTTGACGGCCTTCATGGTATCGGCCGCAATGGCCTGGGCGCGCTGCGCGCCGTCGCCCAGAATTTCGTCGATATAGACCGGATCCTGCACCAGTTTCTTCATTTCCGATCCAATCGGGCCGAGCTTGGCGACCGCGAGGTCGACCAGCGCCGCCTTGAACGCTGAGAACTGCGCGCCGCCGAACTCGCTCAACACCTGCGCCTTGGTGGTGTCGTTCAGCGCCGCGTAGATGCCGACCAGGTTTTCGGCTTCGGGCCGCGGTTCCAGGCCCTTTTCCTCGCTCGGCAGCGGTTCCGGATCGGTCTTGGCCTTGCGGATCTTCTGGGCGATGGCGTCGGCGTCGTCGGTCAGGTTGATGCGCGAGTAATCGGACGGTTCCGACTTCGACATCTTCTTGGAGCCGTCGCGCAGCGACATCACGCGCGTCGCCGGCCCCTGGATGATCGGCTCCGGCTGCGGAAAGAAATGTTCGCCATAGCCGTGGTTGTGGATCGACTCCGCAAAGTCGACGTTGAACTTCTGCGCGATGTCGCGCGCCAGCTCGAGATGCTGCTTCTGGTCCTCGCCGACCGGCACGTGGGTGGCGCGATAGATCAGAATGTCGGCGGCCATCAGGTTCGGATAGGCGTACAGGCCGACCGAAACGTTCTCGCGGTCCTTGCCGGCCTTCTCCTTGAACTGGGTCATGCGGTTGAGCCAGCCGAGCCGCGCCACGCAGTTGAACACCCAGGCGAGCTCGGCGTGTTCGGCGACCTGGCTCTGATTGAACACGATGTGCTTCTTGGGGTCGATGCCGCAGGCGATGAAGGCTGCGGTCACCTCGCGCGTGGCGCGCGCCAGTTCGCTCGGGTCCTGCCACACCGTGATGGCGTGCATGTCGACGACGCAATAGATGCAGTCGTAGCGGTCCTGCAGCGCCACGAATTTCGTGATCGCGCCGAGATAATTGCCGAGGTGCAAATTGCCGGTCGGCTGCACGCCGGAAAAAACCCGCTCCTTGAACGCCATAGCCTAACTCCCGAGGGATTGTGACGGGCCACATCGCACGATGGCGTTTGCCGCGCAACCCCACCTGAGCGCCCATATTTATCAGGGCCGGTACGACGGCCGCGACAATATCAAAGCTGCTGCCGTTCCGTTATAGGTGAGTCAGGACAGTCTGAGGCGAGCGCAGGTAGGGTTCAGATGAGCAAAGACGAACTGATTATCCAACTGGTGAAGGTGGGACTCGGCATTCTGATCGCCGGCTATTTTTTCTGGTGGAGCCTCGAAGTGCTGAAGAGGCTCCCGCCCCCTCACTAGCGCGCCTTGAAGTCGCGTTCGCGGTAGACAAGCAGGCATAAACCAGCGT
>CAYJPU010000023.1:5030-10587 GCA_964372105.1 uncultured Undibacter sp. | reverse complement strand
CACTAGCGCGCCTTGAAGTCGCGTTCGCGGTAGACAAGCAGGCATAAACCAGCGTGGCGCTTCCGACCGTCACGACATTGCGGGCAAGCGACATCCGGTGGGCCTCCGCCCGCACTGTACCATCGTTCGTCATGCCCGGCCTTGTGCCGGGCATCCACGTCTTTGCAGACTCACAGCAATAAAGACGTGGATGGCCGGGACAAGCCCGGCCATGACGACTGATGGTCTTACGTTGCTTCGATTTTGCCTGTGGTTATAGTGCGCCGCGTTTCAGCCCCCCGCTTGTGCTTTCAGAGGATCCCTTATGACCGCTTCCCGCTACGACGTGCTCGGCATCGGCAACGCCATCGTCGACGTCATCGCCCGCGCCGAGGACGACTTCCTGGTCGCGCAGGGCATGCACAAAGGTGGCATGGCGCTGATCGACGAGGCGCGCGCCGCGGCCATCTACGAGGCCATGGGCCCGGCGACCGAAAGCTCGGGCGGCTCGGCGGCCAACACCATCGTCGGCGTCGCCAGCTTCGGCGCCCGCGCCGCCTTCGTCGGCAAGGTCAAGGACGACGAGCTCGGCCGCACCTTCGCCCACGACATCCGCGCCGCCCGCGTCGCCTTCGACACGCCGCCGGCCTCGGAAGGCCCCTCCACCGCGCGCTGCTACATCATGGTGACGCCGGACGGCGAGCGCACCATGAACACCTATCTCGGCGCCGCGCAGGACCTGCATCCCAACGACATTGACGAGGCCGCGATCGCTGCTTCGGAAGTGGTTTATCTCGAAGGCTATCTGTGGGACCCGCCGCACGCCAAGGAAGCCTTCGTCAAGGCGGCCACCATCGCGCACAAGGCCGGCCGCAGCGTCGCGCTCACGCTGTCGGATTCGTTTTGCGTCGACCGCTATCGCGCCGAATTCCTCGACCTGATCCGGAAGGGCACGGTCGACATCGTCTTCGCCAACGAGCACGAACTGCGCAGCCTGTACCAGACCGCGGACTTCGAGGCCGGCGCCCAGGCGCTGCGCGCCGACGCCAAGCTGGCGGTGGTCACCCGCAGCGAGAAGGGTTGCGTCGTCATCAGCAGGGATGCGGTCGAGTCCGTTCACGCGGCGCCGATCGAGCAGGTGGCCGACGTCACCGGCGCCGGCGATCTGTTCGCCGCCGGCTTCCTGGTCGGCCTGGCGCGCGGCAAGGATCACCGCACGGCGGCCCGTCTCGGCGGCCTGGCGGCGGCCGAAGTGATCCAGCACATCGGCGCGCGACCGGCGGTGTCGCTGCAGGCGCTGGCGGCCGAAAACGGCTTGGTGGTCTGACGCACACGGTCATTCCGGGGCGTCCCGCCGAAGCCCGTAAGGCGAAGGCGGACGAACCCGGAATCCAGAGCGGCATAGGCTGCGTATGTGACCCTGGATTCCGGGTCCGCTCGCTATCGCTCGCGTCCCGGAATGACGGGATGGCGAGAGACCTTCGGCGTGAGAGCCAAAGGCGTGCCCCTTAGCGTCTCGCGCAGCCGGTGTTGCCCGTAAGGGCGCGAATGCAAGGTCCCCGTGGGGTTCCATAAGTTGGGGCTGAAACGCCTCGCAAGCTTTTGGTAACCACTTGGTAACCGAACATGGTTAGCGATTGGTGAACAACCAATTGCGAGGACCACGGCCATGGCCGAGGAGATCGACAAGCAGTCCGCGACGCCGCAAGACGACGCCGCCAAAGCTGCCGAGAAGGCCGCCGCGAAAGCCGAAGCCAAGGCCGCGATGCTCAACGCGCTGCCGGCGGTCGAATCGCCGTCGATCTCGCCGGCCAACCCCGAGCCGGAACCGGTGGCCGAGCCGGCGGAGGCCGCCGCGCCCGCCGTCGAGCCGGCCATTGCACCGGTCATTGCGCCAGTCTTGGATTCGCCGATTGCGCCCGCGCTGTCGGGCCGCACGCCGTTCCGCCTGCGCCCGCGGCATAGACTGTACGGTGCGATCGCCGCCTCGGTGGTGCTCGCCGCCGGGCTCGGCGTGCTGGCGGGCGTTGCCGGCAGCGGTGCCTTCCGCAAGGCCGAGCCGACGCGCGTCGATAGCGCCGCGCTCGCCGACAGCAAGGCGTTGCAGCAGTCGCTCGCCAAGCTGAACAAAGACATCACCACGCTGAAGGCCAATCTGGACGCTGCCAACAAGGTCGCGCATACGCAGATGGCCAAGATGAGCGAAAAGCTCAGCGAGCGGCTGAACCGCGAGGCCGCCGAGATCACCGGATCGATCGCCGCGCCGCAGACCACCGCGCCGCAGGCGGCTGCGCCCGCGCCGGTACAGGCTGCGACGCCGTTGCCGACGCCGCGCCCGCAACGCATGGCGGCGATCGAGCCGCCGCCGTCGCGGTTCTCGGTGGTGCAGGACTGGTCGATCCGCGACGCCCGCGACGGCTACGTCTATGTGCAGAACCGCGGCGACATCTATCAGGTGGTGCCGGGTGCGCCGCTGCCGGGCCTCGGTCCGGTCGAGCAGATCAAGCGCCAGGATGGCCGCTGGGTAGTGGTGACGCCGAAGGGCCTCATCGTCTCGGCGCGCGACCGCAGCTATTTTGAATAGCGACCGCGTAACCTGAACGGCAAACGGCGCCTGCGGGCGCCGTTTTCATTTGTGCGTGACCGCCCGTAGCCGAGGCCTGAAAACCGTGCCAGATTTTGCACGGCTTCAGCGGTGGGTCGTGTGATGGGCAGCACGTTCGGCAGAATCGTCATGGCAGCCTGGGCGCTATGCGCCTCTGCCGGTGTTGCGGCGGCGCAGGGCGCCGCGCCGACGCCGCCCAAACCCGAAATGATGGAGAACTGCCCCGGCCTCGTCGCGCTGCGGCCGCCGTTCGCGCGGCCTGAAGCGTTCCGGCGTGTCGCGCTCGAGCGCGATCAGGTGCGCGTCAGCTATGTCGGGCACTCGACCTTTCTGATCGAAAGTCCGCAGCTCGTGCGCATCGCCACCGACTTCAACGACTATGTGCGGTCGCCGTTGCTGCCCGACATCGTCACCATGAATCACGCCCACACCACGCACTACACCAACCATCCCGATCCCGGCATCAAGCACGTGCTGCGCGGCTGGAGCGACGACCAGAAGCCGGCGCGCATCGACGTCAACTACAAGGACGTGCGGGTGCGCAACGTGCCGACCAACATCCGGACTTTTGAGGGCGGCACCGAGCGGCACGGCAATTCGATCTTCGTGTTCGAGGCCGCCAATCTGTGCATCGCCCATCTCGGCCACCTGCACCACACGCTGTCGCAGCAGCAGCTCAACGAGATCGGCCGCATCGACGTGGTGTTCGTGCCGGTGGACGGCAGCTACACGCTCGACCTCGAGGGCATGATCGAGGTGCTGAAGTCGCTGAAGGCGCCGCTGATGATCCCGATGCACTATTTCAGCGCCTATACGCTCGACCGGTTCCTCCAGCGCGTGCGGCAGGACTGGGACGTCGAGGTCGCCGACGTGCCGTCGGTGGTGGTGTCCAAGACCAGCCTGCCGTTGAAGCCGAAAGTTCTGGTCTTACCGGGCCGGTGAGGCCTCTATATTCACATATTTTTGATGTTGATCAAATCGTCCGGATTCCATGAACCTTTAAGTGACGGGCATCGACCAATTCGGAACCAACCGGATGCATTCGCGTTCATGCAGGACGGTTTTTGGCACCGAGGACTTTTTATGCAGACCTGGAGCAGTTGGAAGCGCTTTCCCGACGTGGCGAGCGGCGATTACGTCGAGGCGCCGATGGGTCCCGGCGTCTACGAGGTGCGCCATACCCTGACCGGCCGCGTCGTCGCCTTCGGTCATGCGTCGAACGTCGCCAATGCGCTGTCCGACCTGAAGCTGCACGGCGGCGTCGGCACCTTCGCCCGCCTGTTTTGCAAGCAGCCGCTGGTGTCGCGGGTGTCCGATCTCGAATATCGCACCTGCGCGGCCGCGAGCCGCGCCGAGGCCAGGACAGCCGCGAGCCGCCTGCTGGGCTTGCGCCAGACCGCCTGGCGGCGGCGCATCGATCACGGCTGGGCCGCGCGTCAGGCCGGCTGAGCGGACGCCGACAATCCAGCTACACGCCTTCGCTTGGTTCTGGATTCCGGGTTCGCTCGCTCTGCGAGCGCCCCGGAATGACAGAATTCGTGGCGCGCCGCGCCGCTTCCAGCCGCGCGCTTCCTTCGTATAGACTTTGCAGCCTGTGACGCCCCGAACGAGGGAATGCCCGCTCATGCTGAGCCAAGAACAGAACGATCTCATCACCCGCACCGGCCCTGGCACGCCGGCGGGCACGCTGATGCGCCGCTACTGGCAGCCGGCCGCGCTGGTCGACGAATTGGCCGGCAACCGGCCGATCAAGCCGGTGCGGCTGTTCGGCGAGGACCTGGTGATCTTCAAGGACGACAAAGGCCGCTACGGCCTGGTCGGTCGCAGCTGCCCGCACCGCGGCACCGACCTGGCCTATGGCCGTCTCGAAGACGGCGGCCTGCGCTGTCCGTTCCACGGCTGGCTGTTCGACGTGAACGGCACGTGCCTGGAGACGCCGGCCGAGCCACCGGAGAGCAACCTCTGCGCCAACATCAAGCAGAAGTCCTATCCGGTCGTGGAGAAGAACGGCATTCTGTTCGCCTACATGGGCCCCGGCGAGCCGCCGGCCTTTCCGCATTTCGATTGCTTCATCGCGCCCGACAGCCACACCTTCGCCTTCAAGGGCCTGATCGACTGCAACTGGCTGCAGTCCTTGGAAGTCGGCGTCGATCCGGTGCACACCTCGTTCCTGCACCGCTTCTTCCACGACGACGATCCGACCAAGAGCTACGGCAAGGTGTTCCGCGACGTCACGCGCGACAGCGACATGCCGATGTCTCGCATCATGCGCGAGTTCACGCACCCGCGCATCGAAGTGGAGCCGACCGGGTTCGGCTTCCGCGTGGTGACGCTGCGCCAGATCAGCGAGACGAGCACGCATGTGCGCGTCACCAACCTGATGTTCCCGAACGCCTTCGTCATCCCGATGAGCCGCGAGATGACGATCTCGCAGTGGCACGTGCCGATCGACGATCACCGTCACTATTGGTACGCGATCTTCACCTCGTTCGGCGCGCCGGTGGACAAGGCCGAGATGCGCCGCCAGCGGCTCGCGCTCTATCAGCTGCCGGACTACACGCCGAACCGCAACAAGAGCAACGACTACGGCTTCGATCCCAACGAGCAGGAGAGCGAGACCTATACCGGCATGGGCGCCGACATCAACGTGCACGACCAATGGGCCTGCGAATCCATGGGTGCGATCCAGGACCGCACAAGTGAGCACCTCGGCACGTCCGACAAGGCGATCGTCGCCTATCGCAAGCTGCTGCGGCAGTCGCTGGAGCAACAGGGCAAAGGCGAGCGGCCGATCATGGTGCTGGACGAGACGCAGGCCACCAGCATCACCGGGCCGGCGGCGATCGACGGCATCGGCCCCGCCGACGACTGGAAGGGCTACTGGCAGAAGTCGGAAGCCGCCAAGCGCCAGGGTGCGAGCTGGGTGCATGAGTAAGTCTCTTACTATCCCTCCCCTGAAAGGGGAGGGTCGGC
>CAYJPU010000023.1:0-5020 GCA_964372105.1 uncultured Undibacter sp. | reverse complement strand
GATTCGATAAGAGTGGCGCGACCTTGCCGTGCCGTTGGACGAGGAAAGAGCAGGGTCGGGGGGGGGGGGGGGGCGCCCCCCACGGGGGGGGGGGGGGGGGTCGCTTTTGCGTTGTGGCAATGACCCCCACCCGCTCGCCTTCGCTGCGCTTCGGCGGGCGACCTCCCCCTTGCAGGGGGAGGTAAAGGAAGAAAATGTCCCCGCGTAAACCCGCCAAGTCATCGGCAAGCTTCGTCGAGCGCCACGGCCTGTGGTCCGCGGAGCAGGCGCGCATGGCGTTGGACATCGAACGCCGGATCAAGAAACACAAACTGGAAGTCGTGCGCTTCTCGTTCGCCGATCAGCACGGCGTGCTGCGCGGCAAGACCATGCTGGCCGACGACGCCATCGGCGCGCTGCGCGCCGGCGTCAGCATGACGACGACACTGCTCGCCAAGGACACCTCGCACAAAAGCGTGTTTCCGGTGTTCACCGCCGGCGGCGGCTTCGGCATGGTGGAGATGCAGGGCGGCGCCGACTTCATGATGGTCGCCGACCCCGCGACCTTTCGCGTGCTGCCCTGGGCCGCCAATACCGGCTGGGTGCTGTGCGACATCTACTTCGCCAACGGCAAGCCGGTGCCGTTCTCGACGCGCGCGCTCTATCGCGACGCGCTGGCCAAGCTGAACAAAGCCGGGTTCGATTTCCTGGCCGGGCTGGAGGTCGAATTCCATCTGTTCAAGCTGGAGAATCCGCGGCTCGCGCCCGCGGATGCCACCTGGCCGCCGGAAGCACCCGACGTCAGCCTGCTGACGCAAGGTTACCAGTACCTCACCGAGTCGCGCTTCGACATGCTCGATGCCGCGATCGAGCCGTTGCGGCGCGGTGTCGTGGCGCTCGATCTGCCGCTGCGCTCGGTCGAGATCGAGCTGGGCCCCAGCCAATGCGAATTCACTTTCCGCCCGCAACTGGGGCTGGCCGCCGCCGACACCATGATCCTGTTCCGCTCGGCGGTGAAGCAGATCGCACGCCGCAACGGCTATCTCGCCAGCTTCATGTGCCGGCCGGCGCTGCCGCACGTGATGTCGAGCGGCTGGCATTTGCATCAGTCGCTGATCGAGCGGCAGGGCATGCGCAACGCCTTTGCCGA
Organism: uncultured Undibacter sp.; assembly: GCA_964372105.1. Taxonomy (GTDB): domain Bacteria; phylum Pseudomonadota; class Alphaproteobacteria; order Rhizobiales; family Xanthobacteraceae; genus Pseudolabrys. The sequence continues at coordinate 3,891 of CAYJPU010000023.1, read as the reverse complement.
TCCGGACGGGCTGTCGACCGTCGGCACCCATTATCTCGCTGGCCTGATCGCTCACGCGCGCGGCGGTGCCGCCTTCGCCACGCCGACCGTCAACGGCTACAAGCGCTATCGCAGCTACTCGCTGGCGCCCGACCGCGCCATCTGGGCGCGCGACAATCGCGGCGTGATGGTGCGGGTGATGGGCCAGCCGGGCGATGCTGCGACGCATCTGGAAAACCGCATCGGCGAGCCGGCGGCCAACCCTTATCTCTATATGGCGTCGCAGATCTACGCCGGCCTTGACGGCATGGCGCGCAAGCTTCAGTCCGGACCGTCCGCCGATACGCCGTACGAAACCGATGCGCCGCTGCTGCCGAAATCGTTGAGCGCGGCGGTGGCCGCGCTGCGCGCCGACGACTGCTTCCGCGCCGGCTTCGGCGCTGGCTTCGTCGACTACTACGCGCACATCAAAGATGCCGAAGCGGCACGGTTCGCCAAGGAAGCCCCCGACAGCCCCGAGGTCACACCTTGGGAGCAGAAAGAGTATTTGGATTTGTTTTAGGTCTCTGTCATTCCGGGACGGCCCGAAGGGCCGGGCCCGGAATCCATACTCCGCAGCGTTTGGGATTATGGATTCCGGGCTCGCCGCCATAGCGCGTCGAAGACGCGCGTAAACGCGCTTACTGCGGCGCCCCGGAATGACGAAGGAGAGCTTATGCCCTACGCCACCACCCCCGATAACGTTCGGCTCTATTACGAGGAAGTCGGTCAGGGCACGCCCATTTTGTTCGTGCACGAGTTCGCGTCCGACCATCGCGGCTGGGAGCCGCAGATGCGCGCCTTCGGGCAGCGCCATCGCTGCATCGCCTATTCGGCGCGCGGCTACACGCCGTCCGATGTGCCGGCCGACCCGAACGCCTATAGCTACCGTCACGTCATGCGCGACGCGGTCGCCGTGCTCGATCACCTCAAGATCGACAAGGCGCATCTCGTCGGCCTGTCGATGGGCGGCTACACCTCGTTGCAGGTCGCGCTCAATCATCCGGAACGCGTTCGCTCGCTGGTGCTCGCCGGCACCGGCTCTGGCTCCGAGCGCTCGTACACGGACGACTTTCACAAGCACGCGCGCGCGCTCGGCGATACGTTCGAGCGCGAAGGATCGGCCGCCGTCGCCAAGAGCTACGGCCTCGGCCCGAGCCGCGTGCCGTTCCTGCTCAAAGACCCGCGCGGCTTCGCGGAGTTCTCGCGCCAGCTTGCCGAGCACGACGCGCGAGGCTCTGCCAACACTTCGCGCGGGTTCCAGGGCGCGCGGCCGTCGCTCTACGACTTTGAAAGCGAGATCAAAAAGCTCGCGACGCCGGCGCTGATCGTCGTCGGCGACGAGGACGACCGCTGCATCGAGCCGAGCCTGTTCCTGAAACGGACAATCGCGGCGTCCGGCCTGGTGATGTTGGCGAAGACCGGCCACGTTGTTAATCTGGAAGAGCCCGCGCTGTTCAATCAGGTGGTCGGCGATTTTCTCGACCGCGTCGAAGCGGGGCGGTGGCCGGCGCGCGATCCGCGCACGATCGCGCCGAAGCCTTAAGCGGGCGCAGGGAACCCGAACGCCCGTTTCGCCGTTGGTGCGCGGAACAACACAGCGCTTGAGGAGCCGTCGATGCTGAAATGGGCTTTCGTCTTTCTCGTCATCGCGATCATCGCCGGCATTTTCGGCTTCACCGATGTGCAGGCGGCGTCCGCCACCATCGCGCAATGGCTGTTCGGAATTTTCCTGGTGCTGTTTCTCGGCGCCGTCATCATCGCCTTGGCGGTCGGCCGGAGTCTAACGTCGTAAGCGCGATGTAGCGTTGATCGCTGCCACTTTAGTAAGTTCGTACTACTAAAAGCGCAAAATCGCCTGATTTTGCGGTGTTTTTACCGCACCTGCCCTACAAAATATGGTTAATATTAACCATACTCGCCCGTGAATTTCGGACGTACGTTCGGTCAGGGAGTGTGGTCATGCGTACAGCGTTCGCAATTTTGTGTTGGTGCGTGCTGCTTGCTCTTGGTGGTTTCGTCGGTCCCGCCAGCGCCGGCGGCGGTTTTGACGGCTACTACGAACGCTACCGCGACTATCCGCGCTACCGCGACGGTTACTATCCGCGTCGTCATCATGGCCGCGTCTGGTACAGCAGCGATTGTTGCTACAAGAAGATCGTGCGCCACGAACGCACGTCGCGCTACGTGCGCATCCACCGCCAACACCGGTACGGTTATTACGAGCCGCCGTATCGTCCCTATCGTCCTTACCGTCCCTATCGTCCGTACGGGGAAGGCTACTATTCGAGGCCGCCGATGCAATATGGCGAGTATTACGTCGTGCCGCCGCAACCGCCGCTTCCGCCGCCGCGTTATCAAGGCGGCTATAGCGCCTACGACGCCTACAACGCCTACAACTATGTGCCGGACTGCACCCAGCGGCGCGTGCGGGTGCTCGATGGCCGTGGCGGCTGGGTCTGGGGTTCCAGGCAAGTCTGCAACTGAGCAAGTCTGCAACTGAGGCCACGGCCCGGGTTGCCTGAAGACGGAGGTCCGCGCGCCGCGCGGACCTTTTTATTACACGTCCACTGACGCTGCGAGCGCGTTGTCCTGGATGAACTGCCGGCGCGGCTCGACCAGATCGCCCATGAGTTGGTCGAACAGCATGTTGGCCTCGTCGACTTCCTTGACGCGCACCTGCAAGAGCGAGCGCGCGTTGATGTCGAGCGTGGTCTCCCACAGCTGTTCCGGGTTCATCTCGCCCAGCCCTTTATAGCGCTGCATCGAGATGCCTTTGCGGCCGGCGGTGGTCAGCGCCTCGAACAGGCCGACGGGGCCGTGGATCGAGATGGTTTCGTCCTTGCGGCGGAGCATGGCCGGCGGCGTCGGGCGCGGGAAGATCGCCTGCAGCGCGGGCGCGTATTCATCGAGCTTGCGCGCGTCGGCGGAGCCGAGCAGCGCCTGGTCGATGATGGCGACTTCCTTCACGCCGCGCACAGTGCGCTCGAAATGGAAGCCTTCCTCGGTGAAGGTGCCGACCCAGCCGCGCTCGGTGTCGTCCTCGAGCGCGTCCAGCCGCTTGGCGATATAGGCGGCGGCCTGGCCAGCGGTGTCGGCGTTTGCGGTGATCTTCGGCGACAGCACGCCGGCGATCGCCGCCTGCTCGATCACCTTGCGGTTATAGCGGCTGTGCAGGCCGTTGAGCGTGTTGCGGATCGTGCGCGAGTCCTCGACCATCTTGCGCAGGTCCTCGCCGGCGCGTTCCTCGCCGGACGCGAGCCGCAGCACCGCTTCCTCGATGCCGGTCGCGATCAGGTAGTCCTCGAGCGCGCGTTCGTCCTTGAGGTACTGCTCGGACTTGCCGCGGTTGACTTTGTAGAGCGGCGGCTGCGCGATGTAGATGTGGCCGCGCTTGATCAGCTCTTCCATCTGCCGGAAAAAGAAGGTCAGCAGCAGCGTGCGGATGTGGGAGCCGTCCACATCGGCGTCCGTCATGATGATGATCTTGTGGTAGCGAAGCTTGTCGGGGTTGAACTCGTCGCGCCCGATGCCGGTGCCGAGCGCGGTGATCAGCGTGCCGATCTCCTGGCTGCCCAGCATCTTGTCGAAGCGCGCGCGCTCGACGTTGAGGATCTTGCCGCGCAGCGGCAGCACGGCCTGGAATTCGCGGTTGCGGCCCTGCTTGGCGGAGCCGCCGGCCGAGTCGCCCTCGACGATGAACAGTTCGGACTTGGCGGGATCGCGCTCCTGGCAGTCGGCGAGCTTGCCGGGCAGCGACGAGATGTCGAGCGCGCCCTTGCGGCGGGTCAGTTCGCGCGCTTTGCGTGCGGCTTCGCGCGCGGCGGCGGCTTCCACCACCTTGCCGACGATGACGCGGGCTTCCTGCGGGTG
>CAYJPU010000022.1:19702-25598 GCA_964372105.1 uncultured Undibacter sp. | reverse complement strand
CTTGATGAGCTTTTGCCCACTAGACTGCCCTCTGGCGCGATTGCAAACAATAGGCCGGCATTCAGCCTAAGTTGTCGGGACGACGGTTATTGCCGCGGCCACGGCGGTCAATTGCGCCGCGGCGTTAATCTCCAGGTCCATGCTGTACTACCGCGTCACTGCAGCGCCACGATTTTTGCGCGGCGATGTCGCGGTTCCTTGCGCGTGCCACATCAATGACACGGGTGCGCCGCGCGCAACGGATTGAGCGGCGCGCGAGGCGGTTTTTGCGTGCCGTTTCAGGAACGCTCGCCGCCGCCCAACGTTTGCATGACGGCGACACAGTTTGCCTCATCACGACATCAAAGGAGTTACGACATGCGCTCAGCGCTCTATGCCCTTCCCATCGTCGCGGTCGCGGCCTTCGCGACGCCCGCGTTCGCCCAGCCCTATGAACCCGGCTACAACAACTACGAGACCGCGGCGCCGTTCGTGGCGGGTGCCGCCGTCGGCACCGCGGTGGCGCTCGGCGCCTATAACGGCTGGTACGCCAGCTGGGGCGCGGCCGGCGCGATGCTGCCCAGCACGGCGCTCGGCGCGGCGGCGGTCGGTGGCGTCGCCGCTATCGGCACGGTCGCCTTGGTCGATGCGGCCATCCAGCCGTGCCGCGGCTTCCACGCGCTGTTCGATCTCAATCACGGCCGTTGCGTGAACGGTCAATATGTAGGCGACGGTCCGCGGCCGGTGGCCTACCGTCAGCACGGCCGGCGCGTGCTGCGTTAACGCGCACGGTGCAACGCCAAACGAAAACCTCCGCGGTTCGCCGCGGAGGTCTTTTTGTTGCGCCGATCAGGCCGCGGTCTGTTTGGCTTCCTGCACGGTCGGAAACGCGCAGGTGACGGTGGTGCCGCGTCCGAGCACCGAGTCGATCGTGACAGTGCCGCCGTGCAGTTCGACGAACGAGCGCACCAGCGATAGGCCGAGGCCGGGGCCGCGATGCTCCGAGCCGCGCGGATCGGTCTCGAACCAGTCGAACACCTTGTCCTTGTCGTCCGGCGGAATGCCGGGGCCGCGATCGGTGACCGAGAACACCACCGCGTCCGGCCGCCGTTCGGCGGCCAGCGTGACGGTCTCGCCCGGCGGCGAGAAGCCGACGGCGTTGGACAACAGGTTGAACAGGATCTGCCGCAGACGGCGCTCGTCGGCCCTGAAGCTGCCGATGCCGGGCGCGGTGCGGATGTCGAGCTTGAGCTGATTCTTGACCAGCCGGTCCTGCACGCCCTCGGTGGCGGCGACCATGCTGGTGCGGATGTCGACGTCGCCCAGATTGAGCGTCATGGCGCCGGCGTCGATGGTGGCGAGATCGAGGATGTTGTTGATGATCGCCAGCAGCGCGTTGGTCGAGGCGGTGATGTAGCCGAGATATTCGCGCTGCTTGTCGGTGAGCGGGCCGAAGGCTTCGTCGCCGAGGAAGTGTGCAAAGCCGATGATGTTGGTTAGCGGCGAGCGCAGCTCGTACGAGACGTGGTGCACGAAGTCGATCTTGATGCCGTCGGCGGCGACCAGCGCTTCGTTGCGCTCGAGCAGGGCGCGCTCGACGTTGACAGTGTCGGTGACGTCCTGGAACGTGACCAGCGTGGCGCCGTCCGGCAACGGCATGGAGGTCAAGTCTATCATCATGCCGTCGCGGCGCTCGATGCGCGCGGCGATCGGCTCGCGGTCGTCGATCGCGGTCACCGCGCCGCGCAGCGTCCGCCACACCGCGTTGTCGTCGTGCTGGGCCTGGCACCAGGCGGTGACGGCTTCGACATGCGGATGCTGGTCGAGCGCCTCGGGCGCCAGCTTCCACATGCGCTGGAAGGCGGGATTGTGCAGGCGCACGCGGCCGTCGCTGCCGAACACCGCGACCGCTTCGGCCAGGTGATCGAGCGTCTCGCTCTGCACCTTGATGAGCGCGTCGTAGCGCCGGTGCATGTCGAGGCGCTCGGTGACGTCGTCATAGAGGTAGGTGACGCCGCCCTCGGGGTTGGGCGTGGTGACGACCCGCAGCGTGCGGTTGTCGGGCAGGTGCCACATGTGCTCCTGCGGCTCGACCGCGCGATAGGCTTCGTAAAGCTGCTGCTTCCACTGCCGGAAGTCCTGCTGCTCGGGCAGCTTGTGGGCGGCGCGCAGCGTGTCGAGTACGGCGGAGTCGGTCGGCGTCTGGTCGAGGAAGCCGGCGTTGAGCTCGAACAGCGAGCGGAAGGCGGTGTTGTAGAAGATCAGCTTGCGGTCGACGTTGAAGATGGCGACGCCGGTCGCGAGCTGGTCGAGCACACGGCGATGCGCCTCGATCATGCGTGCGAGCTCGCCGCGCATCACTTCGGCTTCGGTGCGGTCGATGGCCATGCCGGCGCTGCCGGTGCCGGCCGGGGCGTCGACGACGTCGAAGATGCGCCGCTCGCCGGCGGCGATCGCGGGCAGGCGGCCGGCATAGCGTTCGCCGGCGGCGCGGGCGCGCGTGAGGTCGGCGCGCGCGTTGCGGTCGAGCAGTTCCAGTTCGCGCGCCACGGCGTCGGTCGCGTCAGTTGCTTCCACCGCGTGCGCATAAGCCGAGTTCACGAAGATCAGGCGGCCGTGCGCGTCGCGCGCCCACACCGGCGCCGGCAGCGAGTCGAGCAGGCCCTTCATGGTCTCGACGTCGCTCGTCAGCTTCTCGTGGCGCGCGGCGAGCTCGATCAGGTCGCGCTCCAATCCGCTGACGTCGCGCAGCCGCACGATGGCGCTGCCGCCGACGGCGCGGCCCTCGGCCTCGACCGGGCGGGCGGTGCGGGTGGTGAGGTTCATGACGAAGCCGCGGCCTTCGCTGCGCAGTGTCTCGACGGCGCGCTCCATCTGCTGGGCGGCGGACGCGTCCAGCCAGGTGCCAAAGGCGAGCACGCGCTCGGGCACGCCGCCGGGTATGATCATCGTGGTGTCGCCGAGAATGTCCGGCGTGTCGGAAGCGGCGGCCCAGGCCACCAGCACCTGCGGTTCGGCCAGCAGCATGGCCTTGAGCCGGTCGATCTCGGCGTGCAGCGCCATCGCCTCGTCGCGCGATACGCCGTCGCCGCGGCCGGAGCGCCGGCGCGTGCGCACCAGCACGACGGCGGCGAGCCCGGCGAAGCCGATCAGACCAACGGTGAGGGTAAGCGCGGCGATTTCCTGGTGGCCGAGCGCGCCGATCATGGACTGGAGCGGCTCGACGATAGCCAGTGCGGGCCCTGCGGCGGCGTGAGCCGGCGTGCCGAGCGTGCTGCTGAGATACACGGTCGCAAGAGCGGCGAGGAGTCTGCCTCGCCACGGACGAGGGCGCAGTCTCTCGTTCGCCGTCCGGATCATCTCCGGCATTCAGGCCTGCCCCAAGAATGCGAACCAAGAATGCGAACCAGGAATGCGAACGTTGTCCGCCACATCGTTCGCGAATCACCGGACTTTAGCCCCGTGAGGACTCGCGCCGAAAGAGTCCAGACCGTGAACGGTGAAAGGAAGCGCCGTGGTGGCCGCGATTATTTCTATTTCGCCGCGACCGCGCGCCGGGCCATGTCTTCGACATTGATCAGGCCGAGGGCGGACGAGAACATACGTTCGGCGTCGATCAGCGCCGGCCGCACCACGTCGCTGACGATAGGCGAGGGCGGCAACGGCGGCTCCTCCGCCTCCTCGGCGCTGCTGGCGGCGCGCAGGATGTCTTCGACCGTGATCTTGTTTTGCGCGCGCGCGATCTGATAGCCGCCGTGCGGCCCGCGAATGCCGAGCAGAATGCCGTCGCGTACCAGCGCCTGCAGCACCGGCTCAAGGTGGCGGGGCGGAAGCTTGTGACGCGCTGCCAACGCCTTCGCCGACACCGGTCGGCTATGGGCGTTTATTGCAACATCGATCACCGCAGCGATCGCAAGAATGCCCTTTCGGGACACCAGCGGCATTGGACGGCACCAGTCGCACTGTAACGAATTCAGTGGTAATAGATTACAGTCGGGCAGCCGTCTAGCCGAAAACTAAAAATTAACTTCAACCGCCAGTAGAACCGAAGCCTCCGGCGCCGCGGCGGGTCTCATCCAATGATAAAACATCAACGAGGTCGGCTTGCATCACCGGCGCGATGACGAGCTGCGCGATACGCATGCCGCGTGTGATCGCGACTTTGTCGCTGCCGTGATTGATGAGCAGCACCTGCACTTCACCGCGATAGTCGGCGTCGATGGTGCCCGGTGCGTTGAGCACGGTGAGACCTTGCTTCACCGCGAGCCCTGAGCGCGGCCGCACCTGCGCTTCGGTGCCGGCGGGCAACGCGATGGCGATGCCGGTCGGCACCAGGGCGCGCGCACCGGGTGCGAGCGTGAGCGGCGCTTCGTCCGGCACGGCGGCCATGAGATCCATGCCGGCGGCGAGCGCGCTTTGATAGGACGGCAACGGCAGATCATGGCCGTGCTTGAGCCGCATGACGCGGACTTCGAGGTTTCTCACGCAATCGCTCCCTTGAGTGCAGTCGCAATATGCTCGATCAGCATCGTGGCGACATCTTCTTTCGATTGCGGCGGCCAGGCTTCGATGCCGGACGCCGTCACGAGTTGGATGGTGTTGCGGTCGCCGCCCATGATACCGGTCGCCGGCGACACGTCGTTGGCAAGAATCCAGTCGCAGCCCTTGCGCGCGAGCTTGTCGGTGGCGTTGGCGGCGACGTTCTCGGTCTCGGCGGCAAAGCCGATCACCAACGGCGGGCGCTGCGACGCGTGGTGCGCGATGGTCGACAGGATGTCGGGATTTTCCATCAGCGTCAGCTCGGGCGTCGATTTTCCGGCCGTTTTCTTGATCTTTTGCTCACCGGCGTTGGCGACGCGCCAGTCGGCGACGGCGGCGGCGAAGATCGCGACGTCCGCCGGCAAAGCGTTCTCGACCGCGCGCAGCATGTCGCGCGCGGTTTCGACCTTGATGACCTTGACGCCGTGCGGATCTGGCACGTTCACCGGGCCGCTCACCAACGTGACATCGGCGCCGGCGCGTGCGGCGGCGGCGGCGATCGCGTGACCTTGCTTGCCCGACGACCGGTTGGCGATGTAGCGCACCGGATCGATCGGCTCATGCGTCGGACCCGACGTGATGAGGACGTGCACGCCTTTGAGCGGCTGCGCTTGCTCGCGCGCGAACAAGCGCTCCACGGCCGCGGCGATCTCGAGCGGCTCCGCCATGCGGCCGAGGCCGCGCTCGCCGGCTTCCGCCATCTCGCCTTCGTTCGGGCCGACGAAAGCAAAGCCGTCCGCCTTGAGCTGGGCGACGTTGCGCTGCGTCGACTTGTTGGTCCACATGTGCGGATTCATCGCCGGCGCGAGCAGTACCTTGCTGCCGGCCGCGAGCAGCACCGCGGTGGCGAGATCGTCGGCATGACCGCCGGCGAGTTTCGCCATCAGGTCGGCGGTGGCGGGCGCCACCACGATCAAATCGGCCTCGCGTGCCAGCCGGATATGGCCGACGTCGAATTCGCCGACCGGATCGAACAGGTCGGTGAACACGCGCTCGCCGGTCAGCGCGCCGGCCGAGAGCGGCGTGACGAAATGTTCGGCCGCCTTGGTGAGAATGCAGCGAACCGCGACATTTCGCTCCTTCAACCGGCGGATGAAATCGAGCGCCTTATAGGCCGCGATTCCGCCGCCGATGATCAGCAGGACGCGCTTTGATTCGACCGTCGCCGGCCGCGGCGACGGCCTCTGCGCAGCTTGCGCCGGCACGTCATTCTCTTCGTTTCCGGCGCTATCTGCAGCTTCCCGCAGGATTGTGCGGACTTCGTCTTCCATCGAGCGGCCGTGGCGGGCGGCGCGCAGGCGCAACTGCTTTTTGAGCTTGTCGTCGAGCTGGCGGACGGTGAGGGAGGCCATGGGAACCCCTTATGGCCCAATATTTA
>CAYJPU010000022.1:7633-19602 GCA_964372105.1 uncultured Undibacter sp. | reverse complement strand
TCGAGCTGGCGGACGGTGAGGGAGGCCATGGGAACCCCTTATGGCCCAATATTTAGCACCAGATTGAATGCATTGCAATCAATGCAATCAATATGTCTTTGCGGCCGCTGACTTGACCCGCCGCCGTGATTTCTGTATTTAACCGATAGGTTATTAAACCAACAGGTTCAATACAGATGCCTGGTGATCGTCTCAGCGCCACCTTCGCAGCCCTCGCCGATCCGACGCGGCGCGCCATTCTGGCGCGGCTCGCGCTCGGCGAAACCTCGGTGTCGAAGTTGGCCGCGCCGTTCGAGATGAGTCTCCCTGCCGTCTCGAAGCATCTCAAGGTGCTGGAGCGCGCCGGCCTGATCACGCGCGGCCGCGACGCGCAGATGCGGCCGTGCCGCATCGACGCTGCGGCGCTGCAGGAAGCCGACGCTTGGCTCGAGGAGTATCGCCGTCTCTGGGAACAACGGCTCGACCGTCTCGACGATTACCTGCGCGTGCTGCAAGCGGACCAAGCCGAAGGCGCGCAGGCCGCTCTTGAAGCGAAGGCGGCTGAGACCAAAGCGACCAAGACCGAGACCAAAGCCACCACGGCAAAAGCGCCGAAGGCCGAGGAGACCGCGCGTGGCCGCAAACAATAGCATCGATCTCAACCACGACCCGCGCGTCATGATTGGCACGCGCGTGCTCGACGCGCCGCGCGAACTGGTGTTTTCGATGTGGACCGATCCGAAGCACCTGGCGCAGTGGTGGGGACCGAACGGCTTCACCACGACCACGAGCGCTTTCGACTTCCGCGCCGGCGGCGTCTGGCGCTTCGTTATGCACGGGCCGGACGGCCGCGATTACGAGAACCGCGTCACCTTCGACGAAATTGTGCGGCCGGAACGCATCGCCTATCACCACGGCGGCGGCAACGATGTCGAGCCGGTGCAGTTCAGCACCGTGGTCACGTTCGAGGATCTGGGCGGCAAGACGCGGCTCACCATGCGCGGCCAGTTCCCGTCGGCCGAGGAGCGCGCGCGCGTCATCAGGGAATACGGCGCCGACAAGGGTCTGGTGCAGACGCTGGCGCGGCTCGCTGACTACGTCGCAGCGCAAGCGCAATGTTGAACGCAACGGGACAAGGCGCATGTGCGGACACAGACGACATCGGTCAGGCCAGCGCGCGCAAAGCGTCCCGCATGGTATCCGCGCTGCAGCCGGTGATCTTCTTCTCGCTCTCGGCGTGCGCCGCCTGCCACAACGGAAAGGCCTTGGCGAGCCGCGCCCGGCCGGCCGCGGTGATGGCGAGACGCCGGCTGCGGCGATCCTCCTTGTCGACGGCGATTTTCACCAGGCCGCGCCGTTCCAGCGGCTTCAGGTTGGCGGTGAGCGTGGTGCGGTCCATGGCCAGCAACGACGCGACGCTGCCGATGCTCGGGGCTTCCGGCCGGTTCAGCGACATCAGCAGCGAGAACTGGCCGTGGGTGAGATCGGCCGGCCGCAGCACCTCGTCGAAGTGCCGGGCGAGCGCGCGTGCGGCGCGCTGCACGTGCAGGCACAGGCAGGTGTCGCGCACCAGAAGGGTTGTCGCAAACGGGACGGTATCGGGCTTTGACATGAGCTAAATATGTTGATATCAACCCAATTGTCAATGACGGTATCGGGTTCCGCGACCGGTCGCCCACAGCAAGAGCGCAACGGAATTGCGGCTCCGGCGTTGCTCAATCTTTGAAAGGAAACGCCATGCAGGTTCAGCCCTATTTGTTCTTCGACGGCCGCTGCGAGGAAGCGATCGAGTTCTACAAGAAGGCGCTCGGTGCGGAGGTCGAGATGCTGATGCGCTTCAAGGAGGCGCCGCCACCTTCCGGTAATCCGGGCGAGGGCTGCGCCGGCCCGATGCCCGACGGCAACAAGGTGATGCATTCGAGCTTCAAGGTCGGCGACACGACCATCATGGCCTCAGACGGCATGGCCAACGGCAAGCCGGAGTTCAAAGGCTTCTCGCTGTCAATCAACGCCAAGAACGACGCCGAAGCAGAACGTCTTTTTAAAGCGCTTAGCGACGGCGGCCGGATCGAAATGCCGCTGGCGAAGACCTTCTTCTCATCCGCCTTCGGCATGGTCGCCGACAAGTTCGGCGTCGGCTGGATGGTGATCGCCGGTCAATAACAAAATCAGAAACTGAAGAGGTGGATGAAGCGATGACCGGGGAGTCCAAGGAATTCGTCATCAAGCGCGTGTTCGACGCACCGCGCGAATTGGTGTGGCGCGCCTTCACCCAGGCGGAACATCTCAAGCACTGGTGGGGCCCGAAAGGCTTCAAGATGCTGACCTGCACGATGGATCTGCGGCCGGGCGGCGTCTTTCACTATGGCCTGCTGGCGCCGAACGGTGTCGAGATGTGGGGCAAATGGACGTTCCGCGAGATCGTTGCTCCGGAATACTTCACCACGGTGTTCGGGTTCTCGGACAAAAATGGCGGCCTGTCCCGGCATCCGTTCGCCCCGGAGTGGCCGGCGGAAATGCTCGGCTCGCATACGTTCGAAGAGCAAGGCAACAAGACCCTTCTCACCACGCGCGCCGCCGCGTTCAACGCGACCGAGGACGAGCGCAAGGTCTTCGAGGCCGGTTTCGGCAGCATGGAGCAGGGCTTTGGCGGCACCTGGGATCAACTCGCCGCCTACCTGCCGACCATCAAATAGATGTGCGAAAGGGAAATTGTCATGGCGATTGCCAAGCACAAGATTACGCCGTGCCTGTGGTTCGACGGACAGGCCGAGGACGCCGCGAAGTTCTACGTCTCGGTGTTCAAGAACGCGAAGCTCGGCCGCATCAGCCGCTACAGCAAGGCCGGAAATGATGTGCACGGTCGGCCGGCGGGCTCGGTGATGACGGTGGAGTTCGAGCTCGACGGCCAGAACTTCGTCGGGCTCAACGGCGGGCCGCACTTCAAGTTCAGTGAAGCGGTGTCGTTCCAGATCCACTGCGAGACGCAGGAGGAAGTCGACTACTACTGGGCCGCTCTCAGCAAGGACGGCGAAGAAGGCCCGTGCGGCTGGCTGAAGGACAAGTTCGGCCTGTCGTGGCAGGTGGTGCCGACGGCGCTGATCGAGATGCTGACCGGTCCCGACGCGGCGAAGGTCGAGCGGGTGACGGACGCCTTTCTCAAGATGAAGAAGCTCGACATTGCCAGGCTGCGGCAAGTTCACGCCGGCCAGAACTGAGGAGAATCAAAATGACCTATGTCGATGGATTTATCGTTCCCGTCCCGAAGAAGAAGCTCGCCGCCTATCGCAGCATGGCGAAAAAGTCCGGCAAGATCTGGCTTGAGCACGGCGCGCTGGCGTTCAACGAATGCGTCGCCGACGACGTCAAGGTCGGCAAGCGCACGTCGTTCCCGCGCAGCGTCAAGCTCAAGCCCGGGGAAACCGTGGTGTTTTCCTGGATCGTCTACAGCTCACGCGGCCAGCGCGACCGGGTCATGGCCAAGGTGATGAAGGACAAGCGCATCGCCGCGATGATGGAGACGAAGGACATCCCGTTCGACGGCAAGCGCATGATCTTCGGCGGCTTCAAGACCATGGTCGCGCTGTAGCGCGCCGTTAAGTCGAAATGGAGGATGGGATGTTGAAAGTTTTGGCTATCATCGCAGGCTGTCTGGGCTTTTTCATCATCGCGGTTCTCGTCTACGCCGCGACCAGGCCCGACACGTTCCGCGTCGCGCGCTCGACCGTTATCAACGCCTCGCCGGACAAGATCTTTCCGCTGATCAACGACTACCGGCAGTGGACCGCCTGGTCGCCCTACGAGAACAAGGATCCGCAGATGAAGCGGACCTACGGCGGCACCACCGCCGGCAAGGGTGCGACCTACTCCTGGGAAGGCAACGGCAACGTCGGCGCCGGCAACATGCTCATCGCCGATGCCGCGCCGCCGTCAAAGGTGCTGATCAAGCTCAACATGGAGAAACCTATCTCCGCGCACAACGACGTCGTCTTCACGCTGACGCCGCAAGGCGACGCCACCGCCGTCACCTGGGACATGCAGGGGCCGGTGCCTTACGTCGCCAAGATCATGCACGTGTTCTTCAACATGGACAAAATGGTCGGCGGCGATTTCGAGACCGGGCTCGCCAAGCTCAAAGCGGTGGCGGAGAAGTAGGAGCGCTCGATGAACGTTGCCGGCGGCGCGAAGACATCCGCGCAACGCGAACTCGTCGTCACGCGGGTTTTCGACGCACCACGCGCGCTGGTGTGGCGCGCTTGGACCGATCCGGTTCAATTGATGAAGTGGTGGGGCCCGGCACACCATCCGGCGACGCATCTTACAATGGACGTCCGGCCCGGTGGTGTCTGGCGCAATTGCCTGCGCTCGGTCGAAACCGGCAAAGAGCTATGGCATCACGGCGTCTTTCATGAAGTCGTGACGCCCGAGCGCCTGGTCTTCTCATTTGTCTGGGAGGAGGAAGGCGAGCGCGGCATTGAGAACCTGGTCACCGTCACCCTGGCCGACCAGGGCGGCAACAAGACCCTGCTTACCCTCCATCAGACGCCATTCCAGTCGGATGGCGAACGCGACGGCCATGGCGAGGGCTGGTCGAGCAGCTTCGGTCGCCTCGCCGACTATCTGGAGACGATGTCATGAACGCTGCGAACAAATTCGGCGAGGGCACCGTCGTCATCAAACGCGTGTTTAATGCGCCGCGCGCGCTGGTGTGGCAGGCCTGGACCGATCCGCAGATGATGGCGCAATGGTTCGGTCCGCGCGGTTTCACGAATCCGGTGTGCCAGCTCGACGTGCGCGTCGACGGCAGGCTCTACATCGTGATGCGCGGACCGGACGGTGCCGATTATCCGATGAAGGGCGTGTTCACGGAGGTCATGGCGCCCGAGCGGCTGGTGTTCACGAATATCGCAGTCGACCAGGCCGGCCGTCACCTGCTGGAAGGCGAGACCATCGTCACTTTCGCCGAGCACGGCGGTAAGACCGAGTTGGTGGTGACGTCGTACGCGGTCGGCCTCGTGCCGTTCGCGCCGCAGATGCTGGCCGGCATGGAAGCGGGCTGGACCCAGAGCATCGACAAGCTGGGAGAGCTGGTGATGCGGGCAGCGTAGCCCGCATCTTGTGCTGTCGTCCCCGCGAAAGCGGGGACCCAGTAAAAACGAACGCTTACGAGTACTGGATGCCTTGCTTTCGCGGGCATGACAGCAAGATCTAAACCAGCATCCACGCGATCCAGCCGAGCAGGATCGCGATCACCCACAGCGCCGCGGCGGTCCAGCAGTTGCGGCGTTGTTCGGCCTGGCCGATGGCCTCGACCGTCTGCGGCGACAGCACCAGGCCGTTGCGCGTGATGTCGTCGATCTGGTCGAGCATCGTGCCGGCGCGCGTCAGCAGGCTCGGCACCTGGCTGATGAAACGGCCGAGTTCGCCGGCGCCTTCGACCGCGCCTTCCAGTCTGCCGGCCGGCCCGAGATTGCGCGCGATCCATTCGCGCACCACCGGATCGGCCGTGGTCCACATGTCCAGCTTGGGATCAAGCGTGCGCGCGACGCCTTCCACCACCACCATGGTCTTCTGCAGCAGGATCAGCTCCGGCCGCGTGCGCATGTCAAAGATGCTGGTGACCTCGAACAGCAGCGTCAGCAGCTTGGCCATGGAGATGTCTTCGGCAGAGCGATTGTGGATCGGCTCGCCGATGGCGCGGATCGCCTGCGCGAAGGCATCGACCGAATGGTGGCGTGGCACGTAGCCGGCGTCGAAATGCACCTGTGCGACGCGATGGTAGTCGCGGGTGATGAAGCCGAACAGGATCTCGGCGAGGAAGCGGCGCTCCTTCGGCCCCAGCCGTCCCATGATGCCGAAGTCGACCGCCACCAGCCGGCCGTCGTCGTCGACGAACAGATTGCCGGGATGCATGTCGGCGTGGAAAAAACCGTCGCGCAGCGCGTGCCGCAGGAAGCTCTGGATCACGTTACGGCCGAGCGCCGGCAGGTCGAAGCCCTTGGCCTCGAGCGCGGTGCGGTCGTTGAGCTTGGTGCCGTCGATCCATTCCATGGTCAGCACGTCGCGCGCGGTGCGGTCCCAATCGACCGTCGGCACGCGAAAGTCGGAGTCGTCGCGGGTGTTGTCCGCCATCTCGGACAGCGCGGCGGCTTCCAGGCGGAAGTCCATCTCCAGCGCGACCGAGCGCGCCAGCGTTTCCACGACTTCAATGAGGCGCAGGCGTTGCGCTTCCAATGACATCGCCTCGCCGTGGCGCGCGGCAAAGAAGAAGGCGTCGAGGTCGACCTTGAAGCGCCGCTCGATGCCGGGCCGCAGGATCTTGACCGCAACCACCTTGCGAACGCCGTCGTGTTCGACTTCGGCGCGATGCACCTGGGCGATCGAGGCGGCGGCGACCGACGGGCCGAAGCTCGCGTAAGCCGAGGCGACCGGCTTTTCGAACGCGGCGACGACCACGGCTTCCGCTTCGGCTTGCGGAAACGGCGGCATCTTGTCTTGCAGGCTTTCGAGATTTTGCGCGATCACCGCGCCGACGACGTCCGGACGGGTGGCGAGGAATTGGCCCAGCTTGACGTAAGTCGGCCCGAGCCGTCCGAGCGCGGCGGCGAGCCGGCTTTCGCCGGTGCGGGCGGATGGCCGTTCGATCAGCCGGGCCAGCGCGATCGCCGTGCGCGCCGGCACCGGCAGCGGCCGCGTGTCGACCAGCGCGAACACGCCCTCGCGCGCGAACACGAAGCCGGCGCGGGACAGGCGGAAAAAGTGGGAGAACGCCGAGATCACAATTTCCAGCCCGAATGCAGCGCCACGACACCACCGGTCATCTGCGTGAACGAGACGCGGCGGAAACCGGCGGCTTCGATCATGCCGGCGAAGGCCTTGGGCTTGGGGAATTTGCGGATCGATTCGACCAGGTACTGATAGGCCTCGCGGTCGCCGGTCACGGCCTGGCCGACGCGCGGGATGACCTGGAACGAGTACAGCTCATACAGCCGGTCGAGCCCGGGCATGTCGACGGCGGAAAATTCCAGGCACAGGAAGCGCCCGCCGATCCGCAGCACGCGAAAGGCTTCCGCCAGCGCGCGCTCGATGCGCGGCACGTTGCGGATGCCGAAGGCGATGGTGACGCAGTCGAAGCTGCGGTCGCGGTAAGGCAGTTCCTCGGCATTGCCCTGTTCGAAGGTCACGGCCTGGTCGTAGCCGCGCTGCTCGGCGCGTTCGCGCCCTACCGCCAGCATCTCGGCGTTGATGTCACAGACGGTAACGCGCGTACCGGCACCACCGGCATCAACGACACGGAAAGCAATGTCGCCGGTGCCGCCGGCGAGATCGAGCAGCTTGAACGCCTTGTCGGTCTTGGGCGGGTTGACCGCGGTGACCAGCGCGTCCTTCCATGGCCGGTGCAGGCCACCGGACATCAGGTCGTTCATCAGGTCGTAGCGGCGGGCAACCGAGTGGAAAACGTCGTCCACCCGCCCCTGCTTTTCCTCCAGGGGCACGGTCTCGTAGCCGAAATGGGTCTCTTCGCGGGTCGTCGGCATAGCCAATAGTCCTTTGCGGGCAGGACCATAGCGCGGGAGCGCGGGGGGCGCTATGTGTGACTTCGCCCCGCCCCTTATTGGGGTAAAGAGAAATGCCATGCCCGAGCTTCCCGAGGTCGAGACCGTCCGCCGTGGCCTAGCGCCCGCCATGGAGGGCGCGCGCTTCGAGAAGGTCGAGGTGCGCCATCGCGGCCTGCGCTGGCCGATCGCGAAGGACTTCGAAAAGCGGCTGGAAGGGCAGAAGGTCGAGGGTCTTGGCCGGCGGGCGAAATACCTCACCGCCGACCTGTCCTCGGGCGACGTGCTGGTGATGCACCTCGGCATGTCGGGCTCGTTTCGCGTCGGCCACGACTCCAGGCCGGGCGTCTACTATCACGAGCGTTCCAAGAGCACCGCGCACGACCATGTCGTGTTTCACATGTCGAACGGCGACACCGTGACCTTCAACGACCCGCGCCGCTTCGGCTCAATGAAGCTGGTGCCGCGCGCCACGTTCGAGCACGAGCCGCTGCTGCGCGATATCGGGCCCGAGCCGCTCGGCAATGAGTTCGACGCCGCCATGCTGGCGCACGCCTGCGCCGGCAAAAAGACATCGCTGAAGGCCGCGCTGCTCGACCAGCGCGTGGTCGCCGGCCTCGGCAACATCTATGTCTGCGAAGCGCTGTATCGCGCCCGGCTGTCGCCCAAGCGTCAGGCCTCCACCATCGCCGACCGCACCGGCAAGCCCAACGCCCGCGCGGTGGCGCTGGTCGAGGCGATCAAGGCGGTACTCCAGGACGCGATCAAGGCCGGCGGCTCGTCGCTGCGCGACCACCGCCGCGCCGACGGCTCGCTCGGCGATTTCCAGCACAATTTCCAGGCCTACGACCGCGAAGGTCAGCCGTGCCCGCACTGCAAGGGCACCGTCAAGCGCATCGTGCAAACCGGGCGCTCGACGTTCTATTGTCCGAGTTGTCAGAAATAAGGGCCTCTCCCCGGTTATGCCCGGGCTTGACCCGGGCATCCATGATGAGGTGCAACTAAGTCAGACTTACGATTGCGCATGGGCGCAGTTTCATGGATTGCCGGGTCAAGCCCGGCAATGACCGCGTTTATAAGCCGGGAGACTTGCATGAGCTATGAGACCATCATCGTCGAGACCAAAGGCCGGGTCGGCATCATCCGCCTCAACCGGCCGCAGGCGCTCAACGCGCTCAACAAGGCGCTGATCGCCGATCTGACGCAGGCGATCGATGCCTATGACCGTGACGACGCCATCGGCTGCATGTTGTTGACCGGCAACGAGAAGGCCTTCGCCGCCGGCGCCGACATCAAGGAGATGGCGGACAAAACCTTCATCGAAGCGTTCGTCGGCGACTTCTGCGCCGGCTGGGACCGCGCCGCGCGGGCGCGCAAGCCGATCGTGGCGGCGGTTTCTGGCTTCGCGCTCGGCGGCGGTTGTGAGCTGGCGATGATGTGCGACTTCATCATCGCGGCCGATACCGCCAAGTTCGGTCAGCCAGAAATCAAGCTCGGCGTCATCCCCGGTATCGGCGGCACGCAGCGTCTGACGCGCGCGGTCGGCAAGGCCAAGGCGATGGACCTGGTGTTGACCGGCCGCAACATGGACGCGGCGGAAGCCGAACGCGCGGGCCTGGTGGCGCGCGTGGTGCCGGCGGCCAGCCTGATGGACGAAGCCATGAAGGCGGCCGAGACCATCGCCAATATGTCGCTGCCGTCGGTGCTGGCCGGCAAGGAGTCGGTCAATGTCGCCTTCGAGACCCCGCTCGCCGAAGGCATCCGCTTCGAACGGCGTGTCTTCCACTCGCTGTTCGCGACCGACGATCAGAAGGAAGGCATGAAAGCCTTCGTCGAGAAGCGCAAGCCGGATTGGAAGAACACCTAACTCTGCCCCGGACGCGGTGCAGCGCAAGCGAAGCGCAGCGGTGCGCGCGGGACCCATCGCCGCAGCTTCTATCGGCCTCATGCTGAGGAGCGTCGCATAGCGACGCGTCTCGAAGCATGGGCCGCCCCATCCTTCGAGACGCGCTCCTTCGGAGCGCTCCTCAGGATGAGGCGGAGAGAGGCTACTTCCGCACGCAGATAATCCGCACCACCGACGTCTTGGCGTCGCCGGTCTGCACCGGCGACGTGTCGACATGGTGCGCGGCGAGGAACGTGCGGATGGTGTCGGTGGTCACCAGCCGCACCGGCGGGGCGGCGGGTTCGGTGCTGGCGAGCACGGCGTTGCGCATCTCGGTCATGCCGATGAAGCGGCCTTGCGCGTCGAGCGCGGCGGCGCCTGAAAATCCGGCCATCGGCACCGGCTGGCGCAATTCGATTCTCGTGCCGTCGACCAGCCGCGCCTTGATCTCGGTCAGCTTCTTGCCGCCTTCCTTGCCGCCTTCTTTGGCGCCGTTCTGTTCTTTCGGATCGGGGATGCCGATCAAGGTCAGGTCGCTGGTCTTCGGCAGGTCGCGCGCCAGCGCCAGCGGCGACAGCGCGCGCGGCCCGTAGACCCGCAGCAGCGCCAGCCCTTTGTCCTTGTCGTCGGCGACGCGATCGGCGTCGCCCAGGCCCGCCGCCACGATCACCTGGCAGCCTTCGGTCAGCTTGCGGTCGGTGACGATGTGGCCGCGCGCGCTCACGATGAGGCCGTTGCCGTATTCTACCGACCGCGACAGCGCCGCGAACGGCGCGGTGCGCTCCGGGAAAGGCGAGAACGAACTCGCCATCGCCACCATCACCGGCGAGACGATGGTCTCCATCATCTGGTCGAACAGCATGGTGAAGCCGCGCACTTCACCGTCGCGCAGCCTGGCGCGCACCGAAAACTTCTTCAGGCCCTGGAGGCCGCTGATGAAGAAGTTGTCGTCGTGCAACACGCTGTGCTCGACCTTGCGCGACGACGGCGCCTTCTTCTCCTGCTCGAACAGCGCGGCGAGCTTGAGGTTGGGGTCCTTGATGCGGAAGGTCTCGACCTGCACCTCGCCATGCTTCGACGACCAGCGCGTGCCGCGCGCGGCGTCGCGGGCATGCGGCACCATCTTGGTCGGCAGGCCGATGCGGATGCCGGTGGCCGGATCTATCACGACGTTCCAGCCGAATTCCTGCTCGTGATTGTGCGCGGCCGCAACCAGCTTCGCCCGCTCGCCCGGATTCAGCGCGCCGGTGACCTTGGCCTTGATGCGCTTCTGGTAGTTCTTGACGGCGGTGAGCATCGGGTCTTCGCCGTTGACCGCGCCGACGTAATCGCCCGACCACAGCAGCGCGGCCTGAATCTTGATGCGCTCGGCGAACGGCACATCGGCGAACACGCCCGACGTCGGCGGGGCGTTGTTCCCGGCGCTTTTCACCGGGGCGGACGGCGGCGTTGTCTGGACCGGCTCCGGCTTGGGCGGTTCAAGCTTGGCCGGTTCGGATTTAGCCGGTTCAGGCTTTACGGCGTTCGGCTTGGTTGCTTCGGGTTTGGCAGGCGCGGCCTTGGCGGCCTCCGCATTGGCGGCGGTCGGCCGGGGCGGCGGCAGCGGCGTGGGCGGCTTCGCGGCGGCGGCCGGTTTGGTGGCATGGCGCTTGCCGTGGACGGCCGGCTTGTCGGTTTCGAACGGGTATTCGGGCATCGGCTGCGCGTGCGCCGTGGCGGCGCCGAGCAGCAGCACAGTCGTCGCCAAAACCGGACCGCAACGCATTTCTTAACGCCACCCTAACCATATTTGCCGGTCACCTTAGCCCATCGAAGCGCCGGTGCAAGCCGCGCCACCGGCAACCGGTGAACGCAGTGAATGCTGAAAGACGCTGGCGGAAAGGCTTTCGGCCACATAGGTTTAGCCGGCATGCTCGACCCTCAGGAATTGGAACGCTACGCCCGCCACATCGTCCTGCGCGAAGTGGGCGGCCCCGGCCAGGCCAGGCTCAAGGCGGCCCGCGTGCTGGTGATCGGCGCCGGCGGCCTGGGGGCGCCGGTGCTACTGTATCTGGCCGCCGCGGGCGTCGGCGCGCTCGGCGTCGTCGATGACGACGCGGTGTCGCTGTCGAACTTGCAGCGCCAGGTGATCTTCGGCACGCCCGACATCGGCGCGGCGAAAGCAACCCGCGCCGGCGAGGCGGTCGCGCGGCTCAATCCCCATGTCACGGTCGAGGCGCATGACGCACGGCTCACCGCGGCCAACGCGCTCGACCTGATTTCGCGTTACGACATCGTCGCCGACGGCTCCGACAACTTCGCCACGCGCTACCTCGTGTCCGATGCTTGTTACTTCGCCGGAAAGCCGCTGATCACCGCGGCGGTCGGTACGTTCGACGGTTCGCTGACGTCGATCCGCGCGCACGAGACGCGCGCCGACGGCACGCGCAATCCGACCTATCGCTGTCTGTTTCCGGAACCGCCGCCGGCGGGCGCGGTGCCGGCTTGCGCCGAAGCCGGCATTCTCGGCGCGCTGCCGGGCGTGCTCGGCTCATTGATGGCGCTGGAAG
>CAYJPU010000022.1:1611-7533 GCA_964372105.1 uncultured Undibacter sp. | reverse complement strand
GCCGGCATTCTCGGCGCGCTGCCGGGCGTGCTCGGCTCATTGATGGCGCTGGAAGTGATCCGCGAGATCGTCGGCTTCGGCGAGGGCCTGGTCGGACGGCTGCTGATGGTCGACGCGCGCTCGATGCGTTTCGAGACGCTCAATTATGCGTGGGACCCGGACAATCCGCTGACCGGCGAAACGCCGACGATCCGGGATTTGTCGGGGCACTTCTGAGTCGTGTCCCGGATGCGGTGCAGCGCGAAGCGCAGCGTAGCGGTGCGCCGCTGATCCGGGACCCAGCTTGCTTTCTAAAGATGACCGGGGTCCCGGGTCTGCAGCGCATCACACCGTAAGTCGCGTATACGCGACTTACGGAATTTGAAAAACTTATCGCAAGTCGGATAAATCCGACTTGCGGTGTGCTGCGCTGCGCCCGGGACACGAGGCCCTCACAACATCGACGGAAGGACTCGGTCCGGCGGCCGATGGCCGTCCATGAAGGTGCGGATGTTGATGATGACCTTCTCGCCCATGTCGATGCGGCCCTCGAGCGTGGCCGAGCCCATGTGCGGCAGCACCACCACCTTGCCGGCGCGCGCGAGCTTGACGAGCTTGGGGTTGATCGACGGCTCGTGCTCGAACACGTCGAGACCGGCGCCGGCGATGTCGCCTGATTCGATCAGCCGCGACAGCGCGTTCTCGTCGA
Source organism: uncultured Undibacter sp. (assembly GCA_964372105.1). GTDB lineage: Bacteria > Pseudomonadota > Alphaproteobacteria > Rhizobiales > Xanthobacteraceae > Pseudolabrys. Next base: position 6,845 of record CAYJPU010000022.1, on the reverse strand, counting down.
TCACTTCGCCGCGCGAGGTGTTGACGATGTAGGCCTGCGGCCGCAGCAGCTTCAGCCGGCGCGCCGACAGCAGATGATAGGTCGCCGGGGTGTGCGGGCAGTTCACCGACACGATGTCCATGCGGGCGAGCATCTGGTCGAGGCTCTCCCAGTAGGTCGCGTCGAGCTCTTCCTCGATCTTCGGCGCCGCCTTGCGGCGGTTGTGATAGTGGATCTGCAGGCCGAAGGCGCGGGCGCGCCGCGCCACCGCCTGGCCGATGCGGCCCATGCCGATGATGCCGAGACGCTTGCCCCAGATACGGTGGCCGAGCATCCAGGTCGGCGACCAGCCGGCCCAATCCTTGTCGGACGTCAACACGGCCGCGCCTTCCACCAGCCGGCGCGGCACCGCCAGCATCAGCGCCATGGTCATGTCGGCGGTGTCTTCGGTGAGCACGCCGGGCGTGTTGGTGACGGTAATGCCGCGCGTCACGGCGGTGGCGACGTCGATATTGTCGACGCCGTTGCCGAAATTGGCGATCAGCTTGAGCTGCTCGCCGGATTTGGAGAGGATGGAGGCGTCGATCTCATCCGTGACGGTGGGCACCAGCACGTCGGCGGTCTTTACCGCCTCGGCGAGCTGCGCCGGGGACATCGGCTTGTCGTCGGGATTGAGACGGGCGTCGAAAAGTTCCCGCATCCGCAGCTCGACATTGTCGGGCAGCTTACGTGTAACGATGACCAACGGCTTCTTGCTTTTCGCCATGCCTTTTTTACCGCGGCGCCTGGCGTTGACACGCCCAAGAAATGCGCCGATTCAGCCCTCTTTAACCGTGCTCGCCCACACTGGGCGCTCGCACCCACATCCAACGAAAATCCTTTCTTTTCCTATCAGATGGCCGTGACAACACAAAGCTTTGGGGCCGCGTTTCGGAGCCTCGGCGGGGCCCTGCTGGCCGCAGCCCTGCTGGCGGCGGCGATACCGCCTGCCCAGGCCGCCGGCGACATGCCGACCGGCGCAGTGAGCGGCCTTCCGATCCCGCGCTTCGTCAGCCTCAAATCCGATCGGGTCAACGTGCGCTCAGGACCGAACAAGGACCAGGACGTGCGCTGGGTCTACACCCGTACCGGCATGCCGGTGGAGATCACCGCGGAATTCGAGAACTGGCGGCGCATCCGCGATTGGGAAGGGGCGGAGGGCTGGGTCTACCATTCGCTGCTGTCCGGCAAGCGTAGCGCGGTGGTGGTGCCCAAGCTGAACGCCGAGCTGGTGCCGCTTTATGACGGCGCGGACAGTAAATCGGCGGTGGTGGCGCGGCTGCAGTCCGGCGTGCTCGGGGCGCTCAAGTCCTGTGACGGCACCTGGTGCCAGTTCACGGGCAAGAACTTCAGCGGCTGGATCCAGCAAGACCGGCTGTGGGGCGCCTATCCGAACGAGAAGGTGGAGTAGGTTGTTTTGTCGTCACCGGGCTTGTCCCGGTGACCTCGATCAGGGACGCAGTGCCTCTCCAAACAAGATGGCCGGGACTAAAGGGCGTTCACGCCCGTCCTCGACAGGTTATGCCCGGCCATGACAACCAATTATTGGACGGGCCTCAGCCCTTCTTGCGCAGGCGCACGACCACATCGACGCGTGCCACCTCGTAGCCTTCCGGCGGCGTCGGCGACTTTCCGATGATCACATCGGCGCCCGGAATGTCGAACAGGTCGTCCTCGCCCTCGACGAAGAAATGATGGTGGGTCGAGGTATTGGTGTCGAAATAGGCCTTGGAACCGTCGACCGCGACCTGACGCAGCAGGCCGGCCTCGGTGAACTGGTGCAGGGTGTTGTAGATGGTCGCCAGCGACACCGGAACCTTGGCGCGGGTTGCTTCCTCGTAGAGCATTTCCGCGGTCAGATGGCGGTCGCCCTTGCCGAACAGGATCCAGCCGAGCGCCATGCGCTGACGGGTCGGCCGCAGGCCGACATCCCGCAGCATGGATTTCACATCGTGCCACGGGCAGCCGGTGCGGTCTTCCGGCCGCATGTCGGGGCTCTGCTGCGGCAACACGCTCTGCTGCGGAAACACAATGGCACGCGCTTCGGTCATCTTTTACGCCCAATAAGCCGGCCCACCCGGGCCGGCGCAAAACCGTTTCATTTGCAACATATACGAAGTTCGGCCCTAGATGCAACTCCTTCGCAGTTGCGGGCCGGGCTCAATTGCCGCGATTTTTCGCAGGAAAGTTGTCCCTGGATCGCCAAGCCGCCATCTTTGCCCGCTAGGCGCGGTGTGTTACGAATCCGGCCTTGGAAATTCAGCCAAAGGCCCCTGGCGGGGAAATATCATTAATGGAAAATCGGCGTCACAGCTTCGCGTATGAAGACCTCCTCGCCTGCGGCCGCGGCGAAATGTTCGGGCCGGGCAACGCGCAGCTGCCGCTGCCGCCGATGTTGATGTTCGACCGCATTACCGAGATCTCGGAGCAGGGCGGCGAGCACGGCAAGGGCATGGTGCGCGCCGAACTCGACGTGAAGCCGGACCTCTGGTTTTTCCTCTGCCACTTCAAGGGCGATCCGGTGATGCCGGGCTGCCTCGGCCTCGATGCGTTGTGGCAGATGGTCGGGTTCTTCCTCGGCTGGCTGGGCTCGCCCGGCAAGGGCCGCGCGCTCGGCCTCGGCGAGGTAAAGTTCTCCGGGCAGGTGCTGCCCTCGGTGAAGAAGGTCGTCTACGGCGTCGATTTCAAGCGTGTGATGCGCTCCAAGCTCGTCCTCGGCATCGCCGATGGCTGGCTGTCGGCCGACGGGACCGTGATCTACAAGGCGAGCGACCTCAAAGTCGGCCTGTTCAAGCAGGACGAGGCCTTGCAGCCGACCGGCGCCTGAGCGCCCCCGGCTTGTTCAAAGGGACGGCTTGCCTGACCGGCCTAATTTGCGGCAAGGAAATTGCGTCAAGTGACTTGCCGCAAGGATTTGCGACAGGGGGCTTGCGAAACGGCCTCGGCCGGTCGATCTGTGAGCCAACCAGTTTCAATCCCCGGGCGAAAATAAGGGTGTCTTGATTATGCGGCGGGTTGTCGTCACCGGAATGGGCATCGTCTCATCGATCGGAAACAATACGCAGGAAGTGCTCGCGAGCCTGCGCGAAGCGAAATCCGGCATCACGCGCTCGGAGGAGTTCGCCAGCCACGGCTTCCGCAGCCAGGTGCAAGGCATGCCGACGCTCGACCCGTCGGGATCGATCGACCGGCGCGCCATGCGGTTCCTCGGGCCGGGCGCGGCCTGGAACCACGTCGCCATGGAGCAGGCGATCCGCGATTCCGGCGTCGAGGAAAAAGACATTTCCAATCCGCGCACCGGCATCGTGATGGGATCGGGCGGGCCCTCGACCAGCGTGCTGGTCGAAGCCGCCGATATCACCCGCGAAAAGGGTTCGCCCAAGCGCATCGGCCCGTTCGCGGTGCCGAAGGTGATGTCGTCCACCGCGTCGGCGACGCTGGCCACCTGGTTCAAGATCAAGGGCGTCAACTATTCGATCTCGTCGGCGTGCGCGACCTCCAACCATTGCATCGGCAACGGCGCCGAACTTATTCAGTGGGGCAAGCAGGACGTGGTCTTCGCCGGCGGCTGCGAAGAGCTGCATTGGACGCTGTCGAACATGTTCGACGCGATGGGCGCGATGTCGTCGAAATACAACGACACGCCGGCGACCGCCTCGCGCGCCTATGACAAGGACCGCGACGGCTTCGTGATCGCCGGCGGCGCCGGCGTGCTGGTGCTGGAAGAGCTCGAACACGCCAAGGCGCGCGGCGCCAAGATCTATGCCGAGGTCGCCGGCTACGGCGCGACGTCGGACGGCTACGACATGGTGGCGCCCTCGGGCGAAGGCGCGATGCGCTGCATGAAGATGGCGCTGGAAACGGTGAACGCGCCGATCGACTACATCAATCCGCACGCCACGGCGACGCCGGTCGGCGACGCGGCGGAAATTTCGGCGATCCGCGAGGTGTTCGGCGACAAGTGTCCGCCGATCTCGGCGACCAAGTCGCTCACGGGGCATTCGCTCGGCGCCGCCGGCGCGCAGGAGGCGATCTATTCGCTGCTGATGATGCAGAACGGCTTCATCTGCGAAAGCGCGCACATCGAAAATCTCGATCCGGCCTTTGCGGACATGCCGATCATGCGCGAGCGCCGCGACAACGCGAAGCTCGGCGCGGTGCTCTCGAACTCCTTCGGCTTCGGCGGCACCAATGCGTCGGTGGTGTTCAAGCGGCTGGATGCGTAACATTGCTACGCCGACCCGTTCTCCGCTGTCATGCCCCGCGAAAGCGGGGCATCCAGTATAGGGCGGCATTGCCAATTAGGAATCACACGGTTTACTGGGTCACCCGCTTTCGCGGGTGACGACAATTGAGGGTGTCATGCCGGGATTGATGGACGGAAAACGCGGGCTGATCATGGGGGTCGCCAACGACCACTCGATCGCCTGGGGCATCGCCAAGATGCTGCACCAGCACGGCGCCGATCTTGCCTTCACCTATCAGGGCGACGCGCTCCTGAAGCGCGTGAAGCCGCTGGCCGAATCGGTCGGCTCGTCGTTCCTGATGCCTTGCGACGTCGAGGACATCAAGAGCGTCGACGCGGTGTTCGACGAGGTCGAGAACAAGTGGGGCACGCTCGACTTTCTCGTTCACGCCATCGCCTTCTCCGACAAGACCGAGTTGAAGGGCCGCTACGCCGATTCGACGCGCGAGAACTTCATTCGCACGATGGTGATCTCCTGCTACGCCTTCACCGAAGCCGCCAAGCGCGCCGCCGCGCTGATGCCGAACGGCGGCTCGATGGTCACGCTGACCTATAACGGCGGCATGCGCGCGATGCCGAACTACAACGTCATGGGCGTGGCGAAGGCCGCGCTGGAAGCTTCGGTGCGCTATCTCGCCGTCGACTTCGGGCCGCAGAAGATCCGCGTCAACGCGATCTCGGCCGGCCCGATCCGCACGCTGGCCGGCGCCGGCATCACCGACGCGCGCTACATGTTCGCGTTCCAGCAGAAGTATTCGCCGCTCGGCCGCGGCGTGACGCTGGAGGAACTGGGCGGCGCCGGGCTTTATCTGTGCTCGGATCTGTCGACCGGCGTCACCGGCGAAGTGCATTTCGTCGACAGTGGCTACAACGTCATCGCCATGCCGCATCCGGAAGCGCTGAAGAACGACGCCGGCTCGGTCGAGGGTGGCAATCAATAATCCGTCATTCCGGGGCGCGGCCTTTAGGC
>CAYJPU010000022.1:0-1601 GCA_964372105.1 uncultured Undibacter sp. | reverse complement strand
TTCCGCCCCCCGAGCCCGTAATCCATAAACCTCAACGCTGCGGTGTATGGATTCCGGGCCCGCTCGCGTAAGAGCTCGCGTCCCGGAATGACGAAACAAAAAAACGGCCGGGGATTTCCCCGGCCGTTTTATTTTCGTCTCGGTGGTGAGACTCAGCAGAGATCAGGCAAGGTCGAAGCGATCGGCGTTCATCACCTTGGTCCACGCCGCCACGAAGTCTTTCACGAACTTCTCCTTCGAGTCGTTCTGAGCATAGACTTCCGCCAGCGCCCGCAGCTGCGAGTGCGACCCGAAGATCAGGTCGACACGGGTGCCGGTCCACTTGACCTGGTTCGTCTTCCGATCACGCCCCTCATACACTCCTTCGGAGCCAGAAACGGGCTGCCATTGCGTGCTCATGTCGAGCAGGTTGACGAAGAAGTCGTTCGTCAGCGTCTCGGGCTTCTTGGTGAAGACGCCGTGCTTGGACTGCCCATGGTTCGCGCCGAGGACGCGCAGGCCGCCAACCAGCACCGTCATCTCAGGCGCCGTCAGCGTCAGCAGTTGCGCGCGATCCACCAACATCTCCTCAGCGGGCAAACGCTGCTTGCCGCGGAAATAGTTGCGGAAACCGTCAGCGGCCGGTTCGAGCGGCGCGAAGGAGTCGACGTCGGTCTGCTCCTGCGACGCGTCCATGCGCCCCGGCGTGAAGGGCACTTTTACGTCGTGCCCGGCCGCCTTGGCGGCCTTCTCGATCGCCGCGCAGCCGCCGAGAACGATCAGGTCGGCAAGAGATACTTTCTTGCCGAACTCCTTCTGGATCGCTTCGAGGCTCGCGAGGACCTTCGCCAGCTGAGCCGGCTGGTTGGCGTCCCAATCCTTCTGGGGGCTGAGGCGAATGCGCGCACCGTTTGCGCCACCGCGCTTGTCGGAGCCGCGGAACGTCGCCGCCGACGCCCAAGCCGTCGAGACCAGCTGGGACACGGATAGCCCGGACGCGAGGATCTTCGCCTTCAGCGCAGCAATATCCTGCTCACCGATCAGCGGATGATCCACCGCGGGGATCGGATCTTGCCACGGCAGCACTTCCTTCGGCACGAGCGGGCCGAGATAGCGTGCAACCGGGCCCATGTCGCGGTGCGTCAGCTTGAACCACGCGCGGGCAAACGCGTCCGCGAACTGATCCGGATTCTCAAGGAAGCGCCTTGAGATCTTTTCGTAAGCAGGGTCGAACCGCAGGGAGAGGTCGGTGGTCAGCATGGTTGGCGTGTGACGCTTTGACGGGTCGTGCGCATCCGGCACCGTATTGGCGCCCATGCCGTGCTTCGGCTTCCACTGGTGCGCCCCGGCCGGACTCTTGGTCAGTTCCCATTCGTAGCCGAACAGGTTCCACAAGAAGTTGTTGCTCCACTTCGTTGGCGTCGTGGTCCAGACGACTTCCAGGCCGCTGCCGATCGTGTCGCCGCCTTTGCCGCTGCCATAGGTGTTCTTCCAGCCGAGGCCTTGCTCCTCGATCGAGGCGGCTTCAGGCTCGGGGCCGACATACTTGCTCGGATCGGCAGCGCCGTGGGTCTTGCCGAACGTGTGCCCGCCGGCGATGAGCGCCACCGTCTCCTCGTCGT
>CAYJPU010000021.1:0-26557 GCA_964372105.1 uncultured Undibacter sp. | reverse complement strand
TCACCGAGGACGTCGGCGGCGCCTTCGGCATGAAGACGCCGGTCTATCCGGAATACCCGGCGCTGCTGGTGGCCGCGCGCAAGCTCGGGCGGCCGGTGCATTGGATGTCGTCGCGCTCGGAAGCCTTCGTCACCGACACGCAGGCGCGCGACACCGTGACCGAGGCCGAGCTGGCGCTCGACGACAAGGGCAAGTTCCTGGCGTTGCGCATGCGGCACCTGTGCAACCAGGGCGCCTATGTCTCGACCGCCGGCGTCGGCATCAACACCAACAACTTCGCGCGCTGCCTGCCGGGCATGTACCGCATCCCGAAGATCGACGCGTCGGTGGCCTGCTATTTCTCCAACACGATTCCGATCGGGCCCTATCGCGGCGCCGGCCGCCCGGAAGCCAACTACGCGCTCGAACGCGTGGTCGAGGAAGCCGCGCGCGTCACCGGCATCGACAAGGTCAAGCTGCGCAAGAAGAACCTGATCCCGCAGTCGGCGATGCCGTTCAAGACGCCGGTCGGCACCACGTATTGCAGCGGCGATTTCCCCGGCATCGTCGACAAGGCGCTGACGCTTTCCGACTACGCCAATTTCGCCAAGCGCAAGCGCGAGAGCGCCAAGCGCAAGAAGTACCGCGGCATCGGCATTTCCTGCATGCTGGAGCACGCCGGCTCGCTGCCGCTCGAAGAGGCGTCCGCCACCTTCCCCGGCGGCGACAAGATCGTCCTGGGCTGCAACGTGCAGTCGACCGGCCAGAGCCACGCCACGGTGTTCGGCCGCCTGTTCGCAGGCCAACTCGGCATCGATCCCAGGCACATCCAGCACAAGCACGGCGACAGCGCGCTGGGCCTGACCGGCTTTGCCTCGGTCGGCTCGCGCTCGGCCATGTGCGCCGGCAACGCCATCGTGCACGTCGCCGACGTGGTGCTGGCGAAGGGCAAGAAGGTCGCCTCCGCTTTGCTGGAGGCGTCGGAAAGCGACATCCAGTATCGCGACGGCGTCTTCACGGTGGTCGGCACCGACCGCAAGATCTCGCTGTTCGAGGCGGCGCGGCGGGCCAAGGAGGTCGGCGGCAAGGGCGACGTGCCCTCAACGCTCGACACCAAGGACAAGGCCGAGACGCCTTTGACCTTCCCGAACGGCTGTCACATCGCCGAGGTCGAGATCGATCCGGAGACGGGCCATCTCGATATCGTCACCTACACGGCGGTGGACGACTGCGGCAACATGCTCGACGCAATCGTCGTCGAAGGCCAGGTGCAGGGCTCGCTCGCGCAGGGCCTCGGCCAGGCGCTGATCGAAAACGCGGTCTACGATTCGCAGAGCGGACAACTCGTCACCGGTTCGTTCATGGACTACGGCATGCCGCACGCCGAGCTCATGCCGCTCGAATTGCGCGAGGCGGTGTATTCCGTGCCGGCGACCAGCAACCCGCTCGGCGTCAAGGGCACCGGCGAAGCCGCCACCACGGCGTCGATCGCCGCGGTGATGAACGCGGTCGCCGACGCGATCCCGAACGGCGCCGCCAATTATATGGAAATGCCGGCCACGCCGTCGAAGCTGTGGGACGCGTGCCAGAAGGCGATGGCGGGGAAGTAAGTAACGCCGCGCGGCATTTTCGGCGTCGTGCCCGCGAAGGCGGGGACCCAGTAAACACGGACGTTTCGGCTCAAACTCAGACAGGGGTTACTGGATGCCCGCCTTCGCGGGCATGACAGCCAGTAGATATAAAAATGGCCGGGACATGCCCGGCCATTTTCATTTTAAGCTGGATTCCCGCTTCCGCGGGAATGAGCGGAGTATACGTCTTACGCCTGCGAGATGAACTTGGTGTTCATGTAGGCGTGCAGGCCTTCGATGCCGCCTTCGGAGCCGTAGCCGGACTCCTTGACGCCGCCGAACGGCGTCTCCGGTGTCGAGATGGCGACGCTGTTGACGCCCACCATGCCGGACTGGATGGCGTCGCCGATCGCCATCGCGGTCGCGCCCGACGCGGTGAACGCGTAAGCCGCGAGCCCGAACGGCAGCGAGTTGGCGCGCGCGACCACTTCGTCGAAGGTCTTGAACGGCACGATCGGCGCCACCGGGCCGAACGGCTCCTCGGTCATGATCTTCGAATCGTCCGGCACGTCGGTGACCACCGTCGGCTCGAAGAAGAAGCCCTGGTTGCCGTGGCGCGAGCCGCCGGCTTGGATCTTGCCGCCGCGCGCCTTGGCGTCGTTGACGAAGCTCTCCATGGCGTCGAGGCGGCGCGGATTGGCGAGCGGGCCCATGGTGGTGCCCTTCTCCAGGCCGTCGCCGAGCTTGATGCCCTTGGCGTATTCGGTGAAGCGCGCGACGAACTTGCTGTAGCCCGCCTCCTGCACATAGAAGCGCGTCGGCGAGATGCAGACCTGGCCGGCGTTGCGATACTTGAAGGCGGCGATGGTGTCGGCCGCCTTTTCCGGATCGGCGTCGGCGAACACGATCACCGGCGAGTGGCCGCCGAGCTCCATGGTGGCCTTCTTCATGTGCTTGCCGGCGAGCGCGGCGAGGTGCTTGCCCACGGGAATCGAGCCGGTGAAGGAAATCTTCTTCACCGCGTTGGCCGGGATCAAATGCTCCGACACAGTGGCCGGCACGCCGAAGACGAGGTTGAGCACGCCCGCCGGCAGGCCGGCATCGGCGAAGCACTTCACCAGTTCGACGCAGCCGCCCGGCGTTTCTTCCGAGGCCTTGATGATGATCGAGCAGCCGGCGGCCAAGGCTCCGGCGATCTTGCGGATCGGCGTCAGCGTCGGGAAGTTCCACGGCGTGAAAGCCGCGACCACGCCGACCGGCTCCAGCGTCACGATCTGGCGCACGCCCTTCTGGCGGCCAGGAATGATGCGGCCATAGGCGCGCCGGCCTTCCTCGGCGTACCAGTCGATGATGTCGGCGGAGGTCAGCACCTCGATGCGCGATTCGCCGAACACCTTGCCCTGCTCCTGCGTCTGCACGGTGGCGACATGCCCGGCGCGCTCGCGCAGCAGGTCGGCCGCCTTGCGCATGACCTTGGAGCGGTCATAGGCCGTGGTCGACTTCCAGACGGCGAAGCCCTTCTCGGCGGCGGCGAGCGCAGCATCCAGGTCGGCGGCGGAGGCATGCGGCAGAGCGGCAAGCACCTTGCCGTTGGCCGGATTGATCACGTCCTCGCCCTTGCGGCCTTCGCCGCTGAGCCATTTTCCGTCGATGAAAAGCTTGAGCTCGGTGTACATGTGGACCTCGTCGTTACCGGACAAATTCGTCGGGCGGTGGGTTAGCACTTTCGGCCGAGGGCGGCCAGCCACACGGTCTCGTGTCCCGGGCGCGGCGCAGCCCGGAGGGTTGGACCGCGGGCGGGGCCCCGCGGTATCGGGGCCCCCGGGTCTGCAGCGCACCACTCCGCTTCGCTCCGTGCTGCGCTGCGCCCGGGGAACGCGGCTGCTTACGACCCCGTGAAATTCGGCTTGCGCTTCTCCATGAAAGCCTTGCGGCCCTCGGTGTAGTCGCTCGAAACGAAGCAGGCCTGCACCATCGCTTCGCATGTCTCGAGGTCGCGTTTGCTCTCGTCCGCGAGCGCCTGCGCGACGATGAACTTGACGGAATCGACCGTCAGCGGCGCGTTGCCGGCGATGGTGTCGGCGTAATTCTGGACGTAGGCCTCAAGTTCACCGTCCGGGACAACGCGATTGACCAACCCCATCATCTGCGCCTCGGCGGCGGTGAACTGCCGCGCGGTGAAGAAGATTTCCTTGGCGTAAGACGGCCCGACCAGATCGACCAGCTTCTTGAGGCCGTCATAGCGGTAGCCGAGCCCGAGCTTGGCGGCCGGCACGGCGAACTTCGACCCTTCGGTGCAGATGCGCATGTCGCAGCACAGCGCGAGGCCGACGCCGCCGCCGATGCAATAGCCGCGGATCATGGCGATGGTCGGCTTGGGAAACGAGTAGAACGCGTTGTTGGCGTGGTCGACGGCGGCGTTGTAGCGGTCGACGCCTTCCTGGGTCGAACGCTCCTTCTCGAACTTGGAAATGTCCGCGCCCGAAATGAAGGCCTTGCCGCCGGCGCCGGTAACGACGACGACGCGGATGTTCTTGTCGTTCTTGAAGTCGTCGAGGTAGCTCGACGCCGCCTCCCACATTTCCAGCGACACCGCATTGTGGCGCTCGGGGTTGTTGAAGGTCAGATAGCCGACGCCGCCTTCTTTGCGGGACAGCATCTTGTCGGTCACGGTCATGGCAATTTTCTCCTTGGTATCGGTCGTCATGGCCGGGCTCGTCCCGGCCATCCACGTCTTATCTCGTTTCAAGTCGTGGATGCCCGGCACCGCAGATAAGTTTACGCAATCTGCGCAAGCTTGATTGCTTATGCCGGGCATGACGACTGAGAAGCGTCACACCACCTTGGCGATGTGCAGCGAAGCGATTTCGTCGTCGGCGAAGCCGAATTCCTTGAGCACTTCGTCGGTGTGCTCGCCCTGCTCGGGCGGCGTGACGACGATCTTGCTCGGCGTGCGCGACAGCGCGAACGGCTGGCCGACGAAGGCCTCGTCGCTGCCGTCGGGCCGCTTGGCGGACTGGGCGATGCCGAGATGCTTGACCTGCTCGTCGGCAAACATCTGGTCGATGGAATAGATCGGTCCGCACGGCACGCCGATAGTGTTGAACTCGTCGATCCATTCGGCGCTGGTCTTGGCGACGGTCTTGGCCTCGATCGCGGCGTTGATGGCGTCGCGGTTCTTCGAGCGCAACGCGCTGGTCACGTAGTCGGGGTGCGCGGTCAGTTCGGGCGCATCGATGGCGTTGCACAGCCGCTCCCACATCACCTGGCCGGTGGAGGCGATGTTGATGTGGCCGTCCTTAGTCTTGAACACGCCGGTCGGAATGCTGGTCGGGTGATTGTTGCCGGCCTGCTTCGCCACCTCGTGCGATTGCAGCCAGCGCGCGGCCTGGAAGTCGAGCATGAAGATCTGCGCCTGCAGCAGCGAGGTGTTGACCCATTGGCCCTCGCCCGACACCTCGCGCTCCAGCAGCGCGGTCATAATGCCGAGCGCGCAGAACAGGCCGGCGGTGAGATCGGCGACCGGAATGCCGACGCGCACCGGTCCCTGCCCCGGCAGGCCGGTGATCGACATCAGCCCGCCCATGCCTTGCGCGATCTGGTCGAAGCCGGGCCGGTCGCGATAAGGGCCGTCCTGGCCGAAGCCGGAAATGCTGCCGAGCACGATGCGCTTGTTGATCGCCTTGAGCGATTCATAGTCGATGCCGAGTCGGTCCTTCACGTCGGGGCGGAAGTTCTCGACCACGACGTCGGCCTTGGCGACCATGCGCTTGAAGGCCGCGAGCCCTTGCGGCGATTTCAGGTCGAGCGTGACGCTGCGCTTGTTGCGATGCAGGTTCTGGAAGTCCGAACCGTCGCGCGGGCCGCCCGGGCCCTCGCCCTTTTCGAGATGCGGCGGCGTCTCGATCTTGATGACGTTGGCGCCCCAGTCCGCCAATTGGCGGACGCAGGTCGGGCCGGAACGGACGCGGGTGAGATCGAGGACGGTGAAGCGGGAAAGGGCCTGGGAAGCCCTGGTAAATGGCATTGCGACGGCTCCGGCTGACTTAAACACGCCCCAGGAATGGATAAGGCGCTGACAATCCCCGATCTGTCCCGGCTTGTCTATCGGGCTGCAACCCCGCCCAGCGCAGCCCAGGGAACCATTTTATTCATCATTTGCCGCAATAAGGGGTTCCACTGCCTTGAAAAGACCACCGACGCCTGTCATATGACTGCTGCGGATGAAAGACCCGGATTCGGGTTTGCGGGCTGCGTGCACGAACTTCATTCAAACGAATTTCGCCCCGCCTCTTCCGATTTCTCCAACCTACCGACAACCCTGGCCACGCGGGATGTCTAACAAGCCCCGCGATTCCGCCGCCCGCATCCGTGGGACGGCCGCTTCGCCGTATAAGAAAGACATCTTTTGACTTCATTTAACGACTTCGGCCTCGCAGAGCCGATCCTTCGCGCCCTTGCAGAAGAGAAGTACGTCACTCCCACCCCGATCCAAGCGCAGACCGTCCCGCTCGCCCTCGAAGGCCGCGACGTCGTCGGCATCGCCCAGACCGGCACCGGCAAGACCGCGGCTTTCGCGCTGCCGATCCTCAACCACCTCGTCACCAAGCGCGTGCGCCCGGCGCAGAAGGCCTGCCGCGTGCTGGTGCTTTCGCCGACGCGCGAACTCTCCGGCCAGATCGCCGACAGCTTCCGCGCCTACGGCCGCCACATCCGCCCGCTCGTCGTTGAGCTGGCAATCGGCGGCGTGCCGATCAACCGGCAGGTCCGCGGCATGGCACGCGGCGCCGAAGTCCTGGTGGCAACGCCGGGCCGCCTGCTCGACCTCGTCAACCAGCGCGCCGTGCGCCTCGACGAAATCGAGGTGCTGGTGCTCGACGAAGCCGACCGCATGCTCGACATGGGCTTCATCCACGACATCAAGCGCATCGTGGCGATGCTGCCGAAGCAGCGGCAGACGCTGTTCTTCTCGGCCACCATGCCGCAGGAGATCACCCGCCTCGCCGACCAGATGCTGACCAACCCGGCGCGCGTTGCGGTGACCCCGCAGGCGACGACGGTCGAGCGCATCGCCCAGCGCGTCATCCACACCGACAAGGCCGCCAAGAACGCCCTGCTCGCCGAGATCCTCAAGACCGAGACCATCGACCGCGTTCTGGTCTTCACGCGCACCAAGCACGGCGCCGACAAGGTCGTGCGGACGCTCGAGAAGTCCGGCATCGCGGCCGAGGCGATCCACGGCAACAAGTCGCAGAACCAGCGCGAGCGCGTGCTCGCCTCGTTCCGTACCGGCTCGTTGCGCATCCTGATCGCCACCGACATCGCCGCCCGCGGCATCGACGTCGAGGGTGTCAGCCATGTCGTGAACTACGACCTGCCGAACATCCCCGAGAGCTACGTCCACCGCATCGGCCGCACCGCGCGCGCCGGCGCCGAGGGCGTCGCCATCTCGTTCTGCGATCACGAGGAGCGCACGTTCCTGCGCGACATCGAACGCCTGATCCGCATGTCGATCCCCTCGACCGACCGCCGCACCGGCGACCGGTCGCAGCCCGAGCCGGCCGAAGGCCGTCGCCCGGGCGGCAACCGGCAGCACAGCCGCCCGCAGAATCGGGGCGGTCAGCAGCAGCGCGGCAACGGCGGCAATCCGGGCCGTCAGGGCCGCAACGGCTCCCATGGCGGCCACCACGCCGGCCGCCCCCAAGGGACCCGGTCCGAAGGCAACCGCCCGGAAGCCGCCGCACAGGGCGAGCCAAACGACATCGGAAATGTTACATTCCTGAAGCGCTCGAACGAGCCGCGCCGCAACGTCGGCCATCGTGCGCCGCGCTAACGGATGATGTCGAAAGCCCGCCTCCGGCTGGTTCGGGGGCGGGAGATTTTCGGATATGACATCCGCGGACGCAGAATTGGTGACCTGGAGAGGACTGGATGGCGAAAGAAGAAATGCTGGAGTTCGACGGCACGGTGACCGAAGTGTTGCCGGACGGCAATTTCCGCGTGAAGCTCGACAACGAGCACGAGGTGCTGGCCTACACGGCGGGCAAGATGCGCAAGTTCCGCATCCGGACCGGCGTCGGCGACCGCGTGATCGTGGAGATGTCGCCCTACGACCTGCAGCGCGGGCGCATCAGTTTTCGCCACAAGGGCGACGCACCGGCTCCTGCGCCGCAGCAGCGCCGGCCGCAGTTCCGCGGCAGACGCTAAGCAGCTCGGCATGCGGGTTCAACCGCATGCCGCCGATCGGCTCCCGCGCAGAGCCGGCTTGCGCTTTTTCGCGACGCTATTTTTTCAGTCCGGCGCTCGTAACGACCGACGTCCACCGTTTATTTTCATTGTCGATGTAACGCCGGAAATCCTCCGGCGTGCCGCCAATCGGCGCGACGGTCTTCGCCTGAAATGACTTGACCACTTCTTCCGACTTGAGCGCTTCGTTGGCGGCGCGCGAGAGCTTGTCGATGATCGGCTGCGGCGTACCCGCGGGCGCGACCAGCCCGAACCACAGAGCCGATTCGAAGCCCGGCACGCCGGCCTCGATCATCGTGGGAAGGTCGGGAAAGGCCGTGCTGCGCTTGGCGTCGGTCACGGCGAGCGCGATGAGCGTGCCCGCGCGGACGTGCTCCATCACAGACGAAGCCGGGGCGAAGTAGCCTTGCAGGCGGCCAGCCAAGAGATCGGTGACGACCGGCGGACTGCCGGCATAGGGCACGTGCGTGATCTTCACCTGCGCCAATGACTTGAACAGTTCGAGAGCGAGATGCGTGGAGCTCGCCACGCCCGCGGAGCCGAACATGACCGTGTCAGGCTTGGCCTTGGCGAGCGCAATCAATTCCTTGACGCTTTTCACCCCGGCCGCGGGATGCACCACCAGCACGGTCGGCGTCGAGCTGAGAAGCGTGATCGGGGTGAAGTCTTTAACGAAGTCGAAGCTCAGATTGGGGCTCATCGCCGCGTTGATGAGATTGGCGGCCGAGCCGATGAACAGCGTATAGCCGTCCTTCGGCGCGCGCGCGACGCCGGCTGCCGCGATGCTGGACGCCGCGCCGAGCCGGTTTTCGACCACGAACTGCTGGCCGAGAATCTGGCTCATCTTCGCGCCGACCACGCGGGCGGTTATGTCGGCGGTGGTGCCCGCCGAGAAACCGCAGATGACGTGCACCGGTGCCGTCGGATAGCCCTGGGCCCGTGCCGGAACCGCCGCAAGAACGGCAACCCATGTCACCGCCGCGGCAAGAACAGCCTGCGAGACTTTTCTCATGACTTCCCCCCTTTTATTTTGATTTCAGGCCCGGCGGCGGCGCCGCCGGGCACGAATCACTGCGCCTTGATCCCGGCAGACTTGATGACCGCGGACCATCGACGGGTTTCGTCCGCGTTTCTTTTTTCAGCGTCTTGAGCCGAGCCGCCCAACGGCGTGAGCCCGAGCTCGCTCCAGCGCTTGGCCAGGTCGGGACGGATAAGAACGGCGTTGACCGCCTTGTTCAGCTTGGCGACGACGTCGGCCGGCACGCCGGACGCGACCGAGATGGTGTACCAGGGCACGGCAGCATAACCGGGAACGCCAGCTTCCGCGATGGTCGGCGTCTCAGGCAGCAAGGGCGAGCGCTTCGGACTCGTCACCCCGAGCGGACGAATGCGGCCGCTTCGGATGTGCGGCAGAGCGGTCGGGATGTTTTCGAACATGACTTGAATGTTGCCGCTCAGGAGATCGGTCATCGCCGGCGCGCTGCCGCGATAGGGCACGTGGGCGATATTCACGTCCGTCATCGTCTTGAACAACTCGGCCGCGAGATGAATGGCTGAGCCATGGCCGGCGGAGCCGTAGCTCACCGGCTTCCCGGATTTTACATAAGCGATGAATTCCTGAACGGTTTTCGGCGGCAGCTGCTCGGTCACGACCAGCACACCTGCGCTTTCCGCGAGCAGGATCACGGGCTTTAGGTCTTTTTCCGGATTGTAATTGAGGTTGCCGTACATCGACGAGGCGGCATTGTGGGCGATGGTCGCCAGCACCAGCGTGTAGCCGTCGGCAGGCGCCTTCGCGACCGCACTGGCGCCGAGGTGACCGCCCGCGCCGGCCTGGTTCTCGATGACGATCGGCTGCCCCAGTTCCGGCCCGAGATGTTGCGCCACCGTGCGGGCCAGCAGGTCGGCGATGCCGCCGGCGGCGTAAGGGACTACGATGCGAATGCTGTGCGAAGGATAGGCCGTCCCCTGCGCCTGGGACGCAAACGGCCACACCAGCAGGCCCAGCAACGGCAGCAGACGAGCGAAAGCGAAGACGTGTCCCACGGTTTGATCCCCCCGAGTGATTGCTTTTGACGGCGGCTTATTTATGATTGTGAATTGATCTCTCACGATATGAGAAGTCAAGCGGGATCGTCGATGGTCCTTTGGCCACACAAACCTCTGTCGCCCGGGGCCCCATTGATGTCGCTGCGGATCGCCGTCTTCACCAAGAACCGCACCAATCCGGCCTACGAGGCCGCCCGGTTCGGCGCCGACCGGGTCGCGGCCCGCCTCGGCGCGCAGACCACGCATTACGTGCCTGAGAAGCCGGACGACGTGGCCGAGCAGATCGCGCTGATCGAACGCGCGATCGTGGAACGGCCCGATGCGGCGGTTTTCACGCCCGTCCATGAGACAGAGGTGAACGAGGCGATTCTCCGATTGGACGCGGCGCGCATCCCGCTATTCGACTTCGTGACACGCGCGACCGCCGGACAACCGGTGTGCTTCGTCGGATCGGATGACTGCGCCCTGGCACGAAACATCGCCCGCTATCTGTTTTCGAAGCTTGGCGGGCGTGGCGAGATCGTCATCGTCGAAGGGACGCCGGCATCCGCGACGAGCCACGCGCGCCTCAGGGGATTTCAAGGTGCGCTCGCCGACCATCCCGGGGTCAAGGTCAGGTCGTTGCTGCGGGGCATGTACCAGCGCGACGTCGCACGCGACGTCTATCTGCGTGCGGCCGGCACGCTGCAAGGCGTCGATGCGGTGCTCTGCGCCAACGACGCCATGGCCCTGGGTGTGCTGGACGCGCTCGGGGCGGCGAAGAATGCCGGAGAGAAGCCGCTGGTGGTCGGCGTCAACGCCGTCCCGGAGGCGGTCACGGCAATCGCCGCCGGCCGGATGCTGGCCACGGCGGATTTCGACGCCATGACGATGAGCTCCATCGCGATGGAAGCTGCCGTCCGGTACCTGGCAGGCGAGACGGTGCCGCGCGAGATCATCCTGCCGGTGCAGATCGTCGACGCAGCCAACTGTGCGACGTGGAACTTACCGTTCCAGGCGCGCGCCTGCCCGAGCTGGCAGGAGGTGACGGGTCGTTAGCGTCGATAAGATGACGACGAATCGGCCTCGCATCGGTCAACCCGACGCGGCCTGGCCGCTCAGCAATACCGGTCTTTGCCCCACAAATCCCACATTGCGACCCGCTAAATCCAGGCCGGCGTGTCGACTATGATATCGTTGCCCGGCGGCGCCAGCCGGGCGCACACAATACCGGGCGTGCCATGACAACGGCTTCCATTCTGCGTCTGGTGCTTGCGGTTGTTTTCGCTGCAAGCGTCGGCGCCGCCGTCGCGCAGGACAAGGGTGCCGACAGCGCCCGCCCGGCCCAGTCCCAGCAACCGGCCGGAAAAGGCGTCCTTCGGCTGTTACCGGGCGACAGCGCGACCGAGCACGCGATCGACACGCCGGCCGGCAAGCTCGCCTATACGGCCACCGCCGGCACGCTCGCGTTCTACGACCAGTCCGGCGAACAGAGCGCCGCGGTGTTCTACACCGCCTATGTCGTCAAGAACGCCGCGCCGGACCGGCCGCTGACCTTCGTCTTCAACGGCGGGCCGGGCGCGGCCTCCGCCTTTTTGCATCTCGGCCTCGCCGGTCCGCGCATCCTCGACTTCGGCCCGGGCGCGCGCGACGCCGCGCAGGCTCAGTTGCGCGACAACCCCGACACCTGGCTCGGCTTCACCGACTTGGTGATGATCGATCCGATCGGCACCGGCTGGAGCCGCGCGGCCAAAGCCGAAGACGCCAAGAGTTTCTGGAACGCCGGCAGCGACGCCAGCGCGATGGCGAAGGCGATCGCGCTCTACGTCGCCAGGAACGCCCGCGCCGGCTCGCCGAAATATCTGCTCGGCGAAAGCTACGGCGGTTTCCGCGCCGCCAAGACGGCGCGCGCGCTGCAGCGCGACCAGGGCATCGCCGTGAACGGCATCGTCATGCTGTCGCCGCTGCTCGCGGGCTGGCTCACGTTCGGCAACGATCAATCGGCGTTGCGCGCCGCCCTCGAACTGCCGTCGCTGGCGGCGACCGAACTTGAGCGCAGAAACGCCTTCAATCCGCAAGCGCTGGCCGCGGCGGAGAAGTTCGCCATGACCGACTACCTGACGACGCTGGCCGGCCCGGCGCCGCAGGGCGAGGCGGCGAAAGCCTTCTACGCCCGCGTCGCGCAGATCAGCGGACTGCCGCTGGAGACCGTGACCCGCGAGCGCGGCTTCGTCACCGACGCCTATGTCAAAAGCCTGCGCGCCGGCAAGGTGGTCAGCCGGTACGACGCGACCTTCGCCGTCGACGATCCCTTCCCCGAACAGCGCGGCGCCCGCGGCCCCGATCCGGTACTCGACGGCGTCACCCGTATCTACGGCGGCGCCTTCGCCGCCTACGCGCGCAGCGAACTCGGCTTCAAGACCGACATGACCTATTCGCTGCTCGCCAGCGACGTCACCGGCCAGTGGGACTGGCAAGGCGGCCGGGCGCAGGCCAGCGTGGACGGCGACTTGCGCGTGCTGCTGTCGTTCAGCCCGTCGTTCCGCCTGCTGATCGCGCATGGGCTTTCGGACATGGTGACGCCCTACGCCGTGTCGCGCTACGTGCTCGACCACCTGCCGCCGAACGATCCGCCCGGCCGCGCCCAGCTCAAGCTCTATCGTGGCGGCCACATGCTGTATCTCGATCCGCAGTCGCGCAAAGCCTTCAGCGCCGATGCCTCGGCTTTCTACCGCAAAGAGTAGTATCGGGCGCAACGGTTGCGCATGTCGCAGCCGGCTGCGACCGAAAGCGATATCCGGCCGCCGAAATTCAGGTAGAATGGATCAAACATCAGGGGGGATTGCGTCATGAAGTTCGGCCTTTCGACCGCCTTCGTCCTTGCGCTGTCCGCGGCGAGCCTGCCCACCGCGGGCTTGGCCAAGGACAGACTGACGGTCGCGACCTATCTCGAGCCCGCGCACCTGTCCGCCTTCTGGCCGCTGATGAACGGCAAGGTGCCGTCGGACACGCTCGACGTCGAAATCAAGAACCTGCCGATCGACGTCGCCGGACAGGCGATGGCCACCAAGCAATTCGACGTTTTCGAGGTCGGCGCGTTGAGCCTCGAACAGGCGGCGGCGCAGGGCCTGAAGCTGCAAATGGTCGGCACCGCGCTGCGCTACAAGCTGTCGCCCACCGGCTTCGGCATCTGGGTGAAGGCAGACGCGCCGTTCAAGAGCATCGCCGACCTGAAGGGCAAGACCATCGGCAGCTACGGTTTCAAGTCGACGGTGTTCGCCGTGCAACGCATGGCGGTGCAGGACAAATATAACGTCAACGTCTCGCTGGACGGCGGCGACTTCAAGTTCGTGCAGCTACCCGCGCCGAACCTGCCGGGCGCGCTCTCGACCGGCCGCGTCGACGCCGCGACCTTTAGCCATCTGCAAAGCTACCAGGCGCGCAAAGGCTCCGAGTTTCGCCTGCTGGTGAACAGCGCCGACAACCTGAAAGAGGTCTATGGCGTGCCGATGGTGACGTCGATCTTCGTCGCCTATCCGGAACGATTGGCGGAAAAGCCGGCAGCCTATCGCGAACTGCTGCGCATGCTGAAGGCCTCGAACGACTACACGCTCGCGCACCAGGACGAGGTGTTCGCGGCGGTGGCGGAAGCCACCAAGGTGCCGAAGGATTTCTTCGTCGACTGGTGGGCTAATTACGGCAGCTTCCCGGTGTCGATCTCGAGCGGCGACGTCAAGGCTATCACGCTCATCTACGACAAGGCGAAATCGCTCGGCATATCGAAGGCGGCGCCCGACCTCAAACAGTCAATCTGGGACAAGGCGCTGCGCGAGTAACGCGCACGAGCCGGCGTGCATGGGGCTTCAGCGCACGTCGCGCAGGTACTTGCGGATCGTCGCGCGCATCAGGCTGAGGATTTCCTCGCGGCGCGGATGGATGCGGGCGATCGTGCCGGCATTGCCGACCACCAGCGTGTCGCCGAACGGCCCCGGCGGCAGCTGCACCACGACATTGGCGCCGTTCGGAATGGTGCCTTCGGCATAGCCGTAGCCGTTCTGCCGGATGCGATCGAACACCGGCACCAGCGACTGGAATTTGACACGGCGCTCCGGCCGTTTCTGTTCGGCATTGATCCGCAGCACCAAAGCTTCAGCTTCCTGCCGGTTCATGGCGCTGAGGATAACGTGGCCGAGCATGGCGCGCGTCAGCGGGCGGGCATCGCCCGGCCGCGTGTGATGCAAGCTGTCCATGCGGCCCGGCACGACGGCGAGCACTTCGACGAACACGCCGTTGCGCGTCGCCAGGATCACCGTGTCGCCGGTGAGATGGCTGATTTCCTGGATCAGGCTCATCAGATTGCCCTGGCTGAACATGGCGTCGTTCAGCCAGTTGCCGAGCAGCGTGATGCGCATCGACGGCGCATAGCTGCGGTCCTGGCGGATCAGATAGCCCATGCTGATCAGCGAACGGATCAGCATGGAGGCGCTCGACTGCGGCAGATTCAGCGCCGACGCGATATCGGTGAGCCGTAAGGGCTTCTGCGCGTCGCGCAGCAGCTCGAGCACTTCGAGCGAACGGCCGGCCGATTTGACCACGTCCTTGCCGCGGCGCCGGATCACGGCGCTGGTGGTGGGACGTTCTCTTTTGCTTCTGTTCGGCATAAGTTTGTCGGGTGAAAGCCGCCCCTTCCGTCTAAGGCTACAGGGCCGGGCTGCGGTGCTTGAGGCCGGCGTCGATCCGCAGCGCTGCGCCGCTGATGTAGGAGGCGCGCTCGGAGGCCAGGAAGGCGACGGCGTCGGCAACTTCCTTCGGCTCGCCCGCGCGCCTGATCGGCAGATCCTGCAACAGCTCGGGCCAGCGGTTCTCGTCGTTCAGCGTCAGGCGCGCCCGGCTCAGAATGCCCTCCTTGAAGCGGTCCGACATGATCGGCCCCGGATTGACGCAGTTGACCCGCACGCCGTAACGCACGCTTTCGCCGCCGAGCGCGAGAGTCAACGAATTGAGCGCGGCATTGCCGGTGCAGCCCGCGATGTATTTCCAGTCCGGCCGCTCGCCCGCCATGCCGATCACGTTGACAATGTTACCACGGCCGCGCTCGCACATGCGCTGGAATATAATACGGGTGAGATCGATGAAGCCGAAGACCTTGAGATCCCAGGCCTTGCGCCAGGCCGCGCCGTCGATTTCCGTGATCGGCCCGCGCGGGATGGCGCCGGCGTTGTTGACCAGGATGTCGACGCCGGCGCAGGCGGCGCCGAGCTTCTCGACCTCGGCGGTCTGCGACAGATCGTGGACATGCGGATGCGCGGCGACTTTGAACTTGGCGGCAAGCTCGTCGCAGACCTGACGCAGAAGACCGGCGTCGCGGGCGGCGAGATGCAGCGTGCAGCCCTCTTCCGCCATCACCTCGGCAATCGCCTTGCCGATGCCGCGCGAAGCGCCGGTGATGAGCGCCGATTGGCCGCGGAGATTCAAATCCATGGGACGGGTCCTGTCAGGTGAAGGTGAGGGGCTTGTCGCGGTCCTGCGGCGACACAAGCCGGTAGAGCGGGCGGAGGACGAGCATGTCGCCCAGGATGAACAAGATCACGATGACGAAGCAGGTGGCGATCACGGTGGCCGGATCGGAGATCGTCTGCGCCTGATACATGACGTAGCCGAGCCCGCGCTCCGAGCCGAACAGTTCGGCGATCAGCGCGATCTTCCAGCTCACGCCATAGGCCAGTCGGGCGGCCGCGACCACATAGGGCGCCACCGCCGGAATGATGACCTTGCGGAAGGTGAGACTGCGGCGGCGCGAGAAGCTGCGCGTCATTTCCAGAAGCTCGTCATCGATCTCATCGATGCCCTGGCTGACATTGATGAAGCAGAACGGCACCAGGATCGCGGTCTGCGCGAAGACGACCGAGACGTCCGAGACGCCGAACCAGATCACCGCCAGGATCGCCCAGCCGAGCGAGGGCATGGCGTTCAGGAACGGCAGGATGCGCGCGTGCACGATGTCGCGGGTGGCCGGCAGATAGAACGGCACGATGGCGAGCGCGATGCCGAGCGTGGTGGCCACGATAACCGAGAGCACGACGCGGCCGGTGGTCGCGGCGACGTCGAGCATCAGCGCGGGGTCGGCAAAGTACCGCCCGAGCGCCTGCGCCGTCGCCCACGGGCTCGGCAGCACGAAGGCCGGCAGGTTGCGCGACACCAGCCACCACAGCGCCACGACGACGACGAGAGCGCCGTCCGCCAGGACGCGCGCCGGCCAGTCGTGTCTCATGGCTGCGTCACGCATCGGCGTAGTGCCTCGTCAGCACGCGCTGGAGCGGCGCGAACAGGAAGCGGTCGGCGAGAAACGAGATCGCGATCATGATCGCGATCACCGCGAAGATGCGCGGCGTGTCGATGTCCTGACGGGCGATGTTGACGACGAAACCGAAGCCGGAATTGCCGCCGAACAATTCGGCGGTGAGCGCCACCTTCCAGGCGACGCCGAAGGCCAGCCGGGTGGTCGCCAGCATGAAGGGATAGAGCGAGGGCAGCACCACCGAGAAAAAGCCGCGCCGCCAGGAGCGCGTGAAGCTCGCCGTCATCTCGATCAGTTCGGCGTCGCGCCGGTCGAGCCCGGCCTGCATGTTGATCATGAAGATCGGCAGGATGACGACGCCGATGACGAAGATCACCGACTGGTCGTTAAGGCCGAACCACAGGATCGCCAGCAGCGCCCAGCCGATGCTGGAGAACGAATTGAGGAAGGCCGCCAGCCGCCCGATCAGCAGCCGTGTCACGCGCAGGTAGTGGCTCGTCACCGCCAGCGCCGTGCCGACGACGAAGGCGAGCACGAGCGCCGCCGCCACGTGGTAGATCGACGCGACGACGTGGCCGGCGAGCTTGGCGCTGGTGAAGAAGGCCAGGGCCTGCCGCGCCACCACCAGCGGGTCCGGCAGCACATAGCCGGGCAAGCGCAGCGCCGCGACGGCCCAGGCGACGAGCACGGCCGCCACGAACAAGCTCGCGGCAAGCTTTCGTCTTGTGCTGAGCGGCAGGCTGCGCATGCGGACTACCCTGCGGGCTGCTCCAGTCTGGCGAACAAGGCCATCAGCTCGTCGCGGCGGCGGGCGAGATCGGCATCGCCGGCGAGCGTGCGCGGGCGTGGCGCTCCGAGCGCGATCTGCTCGATCACGTGCGCCGGCTTCTTCGACAGCAGCAGAATGCGGTCGGCCAGCATCAGCGCTTCGTCGACGTCGTGCGTGACGAACACGATGGTCTTGCCGGTCTTTTGCCAGATCGCGATCAGCTCGGCGCGCATGCGCTGGCGGGTGTTGGGATCGAGCGCCGAGAACGGCTCGTCCATCAAAACGATCTGCGGCTCGACCGCGAGCGCGCGGGCGAGCGCCACGCGCTGCTTTTCGCCGCCCGACAGCATGCGCGGGAATTTGCCGCTGTCCTGCGCCAGGCCGACGAGTTCAAGCGCACGGGCGGCCTGCATCTGCATCTGCGCACGGTCGAAGTCGACGCCGCGCAGCTCCATGCCCAGCATCACGTTGTCGAGCACCGTGCGCCAAGGGGCCAGCCGCGGCGACTGGAACACGAAGGCGAGATGCTGCCAGCTCTCGCGCGGATCGCGGCCCTCGACGGTGATGGCGCCGGCGTCGGCGCGCAGCAGGTCGCCGATCAAGCGCAGCAAAGTGGACTTGCCGCAGCCGCTCGGTCCGAGGATGCAGACGAATTCGCCGCGGCTTACTGCGAACGACAGATCCTCGAAGATCGTCTCGCCGCCAAGACGCAGTTGGACGTGCTCAAAACGAATGATGTCGTCCTGATCGGCGGTCATCCCGGGCGGCCTATTTCGCTTGCTCGAAGATGGCGCGGGCGAGCGACGCGCGCATGATCTCGACCGGGCCGCCGGTGATCATGAAGCTGCGGGCGTCGCGCCACATCTGTTCGATCGGCATTTCCTCGGTCAGGCCCATGCCGCCATGCATCTGCATGCAGCGGTCGGCGGCGTGAAAGCCGAGCTCGGTGCAGAAGATCTTGATCATCATCGCCTCCTGCCGCGCGGCGATGCCCGTATCGATACGCGCGGCGGTGCGGTAGGTGAGCGCCTGACCGGCGTTGAGCTGGGTATAGAGGTCGGCGACCATGAACTGCACGGCCTGCCGGCTTTCCAGCGGACGGCCGAAGGTGACGCGCTGCCTGGCGTAGCTGGTCATCAGCTCGAGGCAGCGGCTGGCGACGCCGAGGCCGCGCGCGGCCTGATAGACGCGGCTCGCGCCGATCCAGGCCTGCGCCAGCTTCATGCCGTCGCCTTCCGCGCCGACCAGGTTCCCGACCGGCACCTTGACGTTGTCGAACGACAGCTCCTCGGTCACCTCGCCCGTCACGTGGCGGGTGCTGGCGCCGACGGTGACGCCGGGCGTCTTCATGTCGACCAGGAACACCGACAGGCCGCTGCGCGAACCTTTCGCGCGGTCGGTGGCCGCGACCAGCTGGATGAAATCGGCGTTGCGGGCGTGCAGGATGAAACGCTTGCTGCCGTTGACGAGGTAATGGTCGCCCTCGCGCACCGCGGTGGTGCGCATGCCGCCGGGATCGCTGCCGGCGTCCGGCTCGGTCTGCGCGAAGCAGGTGATTTTCTCGCCGCGCAGGACCGGATGCAGGTAGCGCTCTTTCTGTTCGGGATTGAGCGACAGCAGAATCGAGCGCACGTCGGGCCCGAAGATACCGGGGCCGCGCGGCGGCAGCGCGGTGGTGCGGGCCAGTTCCTGCCAGACGACGGCGAGCGCCAAGAGGCTGAGGCCCTGGCCGCCGACCTCCACCGGCGCGTCGAGCAGCCAGAAGCCGAGCTCCTTGGCCTTTTGCTCGAGCGCCGCGCGGTATTCCGGCTTCAGTGCGCCGCCAGCGCGCGCCTTGGTCTCGATCGGGATGAGTTCGCGGTCGACGAACTTCCGCATCGTCTGTTGCAGTATCTGGATTTCATCCGGCAGCTCCAGATCCATGAGACCTTGTCCCGCGCTTCATGGATGTGATGTTACCTCAGCCGGTATATTTGCGAAATAGCGCCAGCGTCCGGGTGCGCGCGATCCGTGTGGACGCGGCGTCGAAACTGGGCCGTGCGTCGCAAGCAAAACCGCGCTCGACGGGCCGGTGCCCGTCGCTGGCGGTCAGTTGGACGCCGGGTCCCACGGTTCCGGCCATTCACCTTTTCGACGGCCAAACGCTATCATGGATCGGGGATCGATCGCGCGGCGGCGGACCGTCCCCTGCCGCGCACCACGGAGGCGCCATGCACGCGAACCCGGCTTCAACCGCGCTCAACGGGCTGACCGTCATCGACCTGACGCGCGTGCGCGCCGGCCCGACCTGCGTGCGTCAGTTCGCCGACTGGGGTGCCGACGTCGTCAAGGTGGAGATGCGCGAGCCGGGTGCCGCCACGCAGAGCGATCTCGGCGCACGGCACGAACCCGATTTCCAGAACCTGCACCGCAACAAGCGCGCCATCACGCTCGACCTGAAGGCGCCGGAAGGGCTCGAGCTGCTGCACCGGCTGGTCAAGCGCGCCGACATCCTGGTCGAGAACTACCGGCCGGACGTCAAATTCCGGCTCGGCATCGACTACGACAGCCTGGCCAGGATCAATCCGCGGCTGATCTACACCAGCATTTCCGGCTTCGGGCAGGACGGCCCCTACAAGGAACGTCCCGGCGTCGACCAGGTCGCGCAGGGCATGTCCGGCCTGATGTCGATCACCGGCGAACCGGGACGCGGGCCCATGCGCGTCGGCATCGCCATCGCCGACCTCTCGGCCGGCCTGTTCGCGGCGCTCGGTACCATGGTGGCGCTGCAGGAACGGCACACGTCCGGCAAGGGCCAATGGGTGCAGACCTCGCTGCTGCAGGCGCAGATCTTCATGCTCGACTTCCAGGGCGCGCGTTACGCCATGCGCCACGAAGTGCCGAAGCAGGCCGGCAACGGCCACCCGACCGGCGTGCCGACCGGCGCCTACAAGTCGCGCGACGGCTACATCAACATCGCGCCGCCGCCGGCGATGTGGAAACGCTTCTGCGCGGCGATCGGCCGCGACGACCTCATAGCCCATCCGGACTTCGCCACCGCCGTGGCGCGGCGCGCGCATCGCGCCGAGATCGACGCCGTCATCGAAGCCATCACCTCGACGGCGACGACCGCCGAACTGGTGGACCGGTTCAACGCCGCCGGCATTCCGTGCGGACCGATCTACACCATGGATCAAACCTTCGCCGATCCGCAGGTGCAGCACCTCCACGTCACGCAGCCGGTGGAGTCCCCGGCGCTCGGCGCCGTCGACCTGTTGGCGCAACCGATCGTCCTCAGCCGCACGCCCAGCCGGCTGGCCACCGCCGCGCCGGAATACGGCGAGCACAACGACGAGGTGCTGAGCGAGCTCGGCTATTCGGCGGCGGAGATCGAAGCGCTGCGCCGGAAGCAGGTGATCTAGCGGCGCGTGCGCGGACCCCAGCCCGCTCATTCCCGCGCAAGCGGGAATCCAGAGCCAGTATCACTGGGCCATAAGAGTTTTGCGCTGGGTCCCCGCTTCCGCGGGGACGAGCGGAGATGAGCTACTTCTTCCTGGTCTGGACCGACTCGTTGCCCTCTAACCCGGGCTTGGAATTACCCGTCACGAAGTCGGCAACGCCTGCGTCCTTCCAGCCGATCTCCTGGGCGACCTGCAACTCGACCTCTTTGGCGCCGGTGTAGTTCATCGACGCTTCCCAGGTCATCTCCAACGCGAAGCGGTAGGCGTCCTTGGTGGCACGCAGGGAATGCGGGTCCTTCGATGCGATCTCGCGCGCGATCATCATCGTCTCCTCGCGCAGGCGCGCCAGCGGAAACGAGAAGTTCACCAGATTCATCTGCGCCGCCAGCTGGCCGCCGAACCTGCGTCCGGTCATGGCATAGAACAGCGCATCACGCCCATGCAGCATGTTGGCGAGCGATTTGGACACGCTGCCGCCGGGGAAGCCCCTGAAGTTGATTTCCGACAGGCCGAACATCGCCTCGTCGGCGGCGACCGCGATGTCGCAGGCTTCCACGATCGAGAAAGCGCCACCGAAGCAGTAGCCGTTGACCATGGCGATGGTCGGCTTCGGATAATAACGCAACGTACGGCCGCGCCATTCGGTGGCCAACCGGATAACGCGGTCATAGGCGGCTGGCTTGTCTTTCAAATCGTAAAAGACTTCCTTCAGGTCCATGCCGGCGCAAAAGGCATCGCCTGCGCCGGTGAAGACGAGGACGCGCGCCTCATCGTCATATCGAAGCTGCTCCAGGACATCGATCATGTCCTCGTGCAACTGCGGATTCATCGCGTTCATCTTGTCCGGGCGGTTGAGCGTGACGACGGCAATGCCGGCATCTTTCACGATCTGGATCGTCTGGAACGCCATGTCCGCCCCTATCGCCCGCCCAGACAGCACCTTAACGGTGCTTGCACACCTGAGACAGCCTATAACGGTGGCCGGACACCGACTTTCATGAACGTGAAATTTAGTGGGAGGCCCAACGAAGCGGGGTTTCTGGCACGCGCAGTGCAGCAACCCTACGTTTGCGCCCAGCGAACCCCTATGCCGCCGCTCAGCCCCAGACGGCTTTCGCGGCGGTCACGATCAGCTTGAGCTTGGCGCGCTGGTCGGCCTCGGTGAGCGGATTGCCGGCAACCGTCGACGCAAAGCCGCACTGCGGCCCGATGGCGAGGCGATCGAGATCGATGAACTTGGTGGCCTCTTCGATGCGCCGCTTCAGGAGGTCGAGGCTCTCGAGCACCGGCGTCTTCGTGCTGACGAGCCCGAGCACCACACCCTTGGTCTTGGGCACGAAGCGCAGCGGCGCGAAGTCGCCGGCGCGCGACGTGTCATATTCGAGCAGAAAGTGGTTGACGTTGGTGTTGGCGAAGAATCGCTCTGCGACCGACTCGTAGCCGCCGGCGCCCAGATAGTGCCCCTTGAAATTGCCGCGGCACATGTGGACGCCGATGACGACGTCCGGCGGGCATTCGGCGACCGCCTGGTTGATGCTGTCGATGTACAGATCGACCAGCTTGTCCGGGTCCATGCCGGAGTGGGCGATCACATCGCGGATACCGGGGTCGCACAACAGCGCCACCGCGACCTCGTCGAGCTGAACGTAACGGCATCCCGCCTTGGCGAGCCCGGCGATCTCCTGCTTGAAGATCGTGGCAAGGTCCGCGAAGAACGTAGCGACGTCCTTATAGACGGCCGGGTCGGCGAAATTGTTGCAGCGGTAGAAGTGCATGGTCGACGGCGCCGGCATAGTGATCTTGGCCGTTACCTTGGTGACGCCGTGCAGGAATTCGTATTCGTCGAGCGCCAGCGGCTGCTTGCGGCCGATCTTGGCGTTGGCGTAGGGCGCGGTGAACTCGACCTCGTGGCCCTGGTCGTTGCGGAACTTGAACGACGCCGGCTTGATCTCGAAGCCGTCGGTGCGCTCCACGAAGCGGCCCCAGTAGGAGCCGCGGCGGAACTCACCGTCGGTCACCACCTGCAAACCGACCTCTTCCTGCATCGCGACCGCGTCGCGGATGCACTGGTCCGTGAGCGCGGTGAACTCGTCGTCGCCGATCTCCTTGGCGGCATAGCGGCGAAAGGCCTGTTTGAGGGCCGGCGGCCGAAGCAGGCTGCCGACGTGATCGGCGCGGAACGGCGGTCGGCCTTGAACGCGCGAAGCCATCGGGGCGGTCTCCCTGTGCGGTGATTTTCTATAGCTCAATAGATGGAATTTAGATCGGCTGCGTGGCAAAACACAATGGCCTCGATGACCCCCCGCCTTCGGCGTCCGCCGCGGGACGAAAAAGGCGCCAGGAGCGAGCGATCGGATGACTGTCGCCACCCTGCCTTCCGCCCGCCGCGCGCCCAACAAGCGCCGCCGCGCCCCGCAGATCATCGAGGCGGCCGCCCGCGTGTTCGCCGAGCGCGGCTTCCACGGCGCCACCACCCAGGACATCGCCGACGTGCTCGGCATCCGCCAGGCCAGCCTGTATTACTATTTCGCGTCCAAGGAGGCGGCGCTCGAGCTGGTCTGCCTGAAGGGCGTCGAGGGCTTCTTCGAGGCCGGCAAGGCCATCGCCGCCGGCCCCGGCAGCGCCCGGGAACGCCTGTCTTTATTGATCCATTCGCACCTGTCGCCGCTGATCGACCGCGCCGACTTCGTGCGTGTCTTCCAGAACGAACGCCAGTATCTGCCGGCCGAGAGCCGCCGCCGTATCGGCCGCTGGTCGCGCGGGCTGGAGCGCATTTTCGAGGATGTCATCAAGGAAGGCATGGCCGCCGGCGAAATCCGCGCCGACCTCGACCCGCGGCTGGCGACGCTGGCTCTGCTCGGCATGTGCAATGCAACATGGAATTGGTATCGCAAGGAAAACACGCCGATCTCGCATATCGCGAGCGAGTTCGCGCGCCTCGCGCTCGACGGCATCGGCACGCCCGCGGCGGGACGCCGCCCCAAGCCGCGCTGAGACATCGCGGCTATAGAAATCGCAATTCGATTGAGCTATAGAATTTTACCAGAGGAAACGCGCGAATAACGAGCGCCGAATGACCGCGTCCATGACGGTCGATCGAGAACGCCTGCGCCGCAGCACCGCTCCGCACCTGTTGTGCGAGCGGGCGCGCACAATCCCGGATTCGGTCGCCTTCCGCTCGAAATATTTTGGTCTCTATCGCGAACGGCGCTGGCGCGACTACGCCGCGCTGGTGGCGCACGCCGCGCGCGCCTTGCAGACGCTCGGCATCAGGCGCGGCGAGCGCGTCGCCATCATGGGCGACGTCTGCGAAGAGTGGATGATCTGCGATCTGGCCGCGCAATCGCTGGGCGCCATCGTCTACGGCATCTATCCGACCGCCTCGGCGGCCGAGGTCGAGTACCAGATGCGCGACGGCGCCGCCGCAATCTTCATCGCCGAGGACCAGGAGTATATCGACCGCATCCTGCCGATCGCGGACGGCCTGCCCGACCTGCGCGCGCTGGTGGTGCTCGACGATTCCGCCATGTTCGGCTACCGGCACGACAGGCTGCATCGCTTCGCCGACATGCTCGATGGCGTCGAACGGCCCGATCTCGCCTGGCTGGAAGCGCTGATCGCCGACCTCAAGCCCGAGGACGCGGCCTTCATCGTCTACACCTCCGGCACCACCGGCCACCCCAAGGGCGCGCTGGTCACCCACGGCAAGCATCTCGCCGCCACCGACACCGTCGTTGCACATTATCCTACGTTGCGCGACAAGCCGCACCGCACCGTGGTCTACCTGCCGATGTGCCATGTGCTCGGCCGCGACGTCGCGATCACGCTGCCGCTGATCTCGCAGCTGGTGCCGCATTTCGGCGAGGATCCGGAAGACCTCGCGACCACGTTCTTCGAGGTCGCGCCGACGGCGCTGTTCACAGTGCCGCGCTATTTGCAGAAGTTCGCCTCGCATGTGCTGGTCGGCATGCTCAATTCGAGCAAGGTGAAGCGCGTCACCTACGATCTCGCCATGAAATTCGCGCGCGCCCATGCGCAGCGGCGCTGGACCGGCGCGACCACGCCGGTGCAGGAGACGCTCTATCGCGGCCTGCAGGCCGCCGTGTTCCAACCGATCCTCAACAAGCTCGGTTTCGACCGGCTGGAACTGGTGGTCAGCGGCGGCGCGTCGCTGCCGGCCGAGACCATGGCGCTCTGGCACATGTACGGCGTCAACGTCGTCGAGATGTACGGCCAGACCGAGGAGGCCGGCGGCATCATCGCCGGCCAGCGCGGCCCGTTCCCCAAGCCCGGCAGCGTCGGCACCGTGGTCGATGGGCTTGAGGTGCTGCTGAGCGGCGACGGCGAGGTGCTGGTGAAGAGCCCCGACCTGTTCGAAGGCTACTGGCGCAACGAGGAAGCCACCGCCGAGGTCAAAAGTGCCGACGGCCGGCTCCGCACCGGCGATGTCGGCGAATGGCGCGACGGCTCTCTGCGGCTGATCGACCGCGCGCGCGATTTCATCGTCACCGCCGGCGGCAAGACCATTTCGCCGTCGTTCATCGAGAACGTGCTGCGCGCCAGCCCTTATATCGCCGAGGCGGTCGTGTTCGGCCATGGCCGTAAATATCTCACCGCCATCGTCGAGATCGATTTCGACACCGTGGCCGACTGGGCGCGCGCCAACGACGTCGCCTACACCGGCTTCACCAGCCTGACCGCGCACCCGCAGGTCGAGCGCATGATCAAGGCCGAGATCGACAGGGCCAACAACGATCTGGCCCGCGTCGAGCAGATCAAGACGTTCCGCATTCTGCCCAAGGCGCTCGACCCGGAGGAAGAAGGCGAGCCGGTGACGCCGACGCGCAAGGTGAAGCGCAAGCTGATGTACGAGCGCTTCCAGATCTTGATCGAGGACATGTACGACGATAGCGAGGAACGCCTGATCGCCGCCGGAGCCGGCGGCGCTTTGGCGCGTTAAGAACCACAACAAGCTCAACGACTTGGAAAACGGGAGGGACAACATGCTCAAGCGGACACTACTCGGTGCGATAGCGGCCTGCGCGGTGGCGCTGCCCGCGGCGGCGCAGGATGCTTACGTGGTGGGACTGACCGGCGCGCTCACCGGCCCGCCGTCCTCGACCTACGCGCCCGCGGTCGACGCGCTGCGCATCTACATCGACAAGGTCAACGCCGCCGGCGGCGTCAACGGCAAGAAGATCCAGCTCATTCTGGAAGACGACGGCGCGCAGCCGTCCAAGGCCGCGGCCAACGCCAAGAAGCTGCTCACCCAGGACAAGGCCGTGCTGCTCTTGAACGCCAGCCTGTCGTCGACCTATGCGCCGGTGATCGCGGAGAGCAAGAACGCCGGCGTGCCGCTGCTGTTCGCCAGCTCGGTGTGCCCGAAGAGCGTCTATCCGCCGGCCGATCCGCTGCAGTTCTGCACCACCGGCTTTGCCGCCAACTACGACAGCCAGGCCACACTCGATTTCATCAAGGCTAACGCCAAGGGCCCGGTCAAGATCGGCTTCTCGGCCATGGCAATTCCGCTGTCGCGCGGCGAGATCGATCACGCCGAAGAGCTGTCGAAGAAGATGGGTATGACGCCGGTCGACAAGGAAGTGATCCCGCCGCCGACCGCGGACTACACGCCGTTCGCGACCAAGCTCAAGGACGCCGGGCCTACCTGGGTCTACTCCTGGGCGCCGTGGGTGACGCAGGTGCGCACGCTCGAAGCGCTGCGCAAGCTCGGCTGGCAGGACAGCTACATCGCCTGGGGCCATCTCGAAACCGAGAGCGAGCTGGCGCGGCTGAAGGACGGCAAGTTCTACACCGTGAACTCGAACGCGCTGTTCCAGGAAGCCCTGCCGATCCAGAAGGAAATCGAGGACGCCGCCAAGAAGGCGGGCTCGAAGTATCCGGCGGCGACGATGTCGGAAGGCTGGATCGCCGGCATGGTGATCGAGGCCGCGCTGAAAGGCGCCGGCTGGCCGGCCGACGCCGCCAAGCTGCGCACGGCGATGGAGAACCTGAAGGTCGACACCAAGGGCCTGCGCGGCGGACCGATCGAGTGGACCAAGGACAACCACTTCCGCACCAAGCTCTATTACCGGGTCTACAAGTGGGAAGGCGACAAGATCGCCCGCGTGCAGGACTGGAAGGCCTATGACGTGAAGTGAGGCACGTCGCGCAATCCCTCCCCCGACCCGCTTATCCCTCCCCCTGAAAGGGGGAGGGTGGCGAGCGC
>CAYJPU010000020.1:0-26842 GCA_964372105.1 uncultured Undibacter sp. | reverse complement strand
GTTCAACAACACCGAGGAATGGTGGCAGGCGATCCCGGCCGAGATCCGCCCGCACAAGGACCAGCCGTTCTACCACCTCTTCGCCGAGAACGAGGAGACCGAGTACGTCGCCTACGTGTCCGAGCAGAACCTTTTGGCCGACACCTCGGGCAAGCCGATCCGGCATCCGGACGTCAACGACGTGTTCGAGTGGGACGACAGCGGCAGCTATCTGCCGCGCAACAACCAGTTGCACTGATTTAGTCCGTCATCCCGGGACAACGCGCAGCGTTGGACCCGGAATGACCGCAACCAAAAAAAAGCACGGCCGAAGCCGCGCCTTTTCGCATTTGATCGGAGCCTGAAGGCTTATTTCTTCTGCGCCGGCGCCGGAGCGGTCGGGGCCGCCGCGCCCTGCTGGCCTTCCAGCTTCTTGCGCGCTTCTTCGGCCTTCTTCTGGAGCTCTTCCTGCAGCTTGCGCTGCTGCTCTTCGAACGCCTTCGGATCGGTCGGCGGGCCGTCATAGGCCTTGGCGAAGTCGCCGAGCGGCAGCGGCAGGCTGATCGGCGTGCCCTGCATGTTGATGGCCTGAACGACGAGGTTCTGGCCCTTCTTCATCTTGGCGATCATGTCGTCGGTGATCGGATAATCGGCCATGCAGCCTACGGGGAAGCAGATTTTGTAAGGCGACTGCAGCGGCTGATTCTGATCGATCAGCAGGCGGGTGCCGTGCGAAAGCTGCATGCCGAGCGGCACGGTGACGCGCATGACCTTCTGGTCGCCTTCCGGCTCGAACAATTGGACGATCGCGACCGGCATGCCGTTTTCGAGACGGCCGTCCTTGGTGACGACGCAGACCTGCTTGTTGTTGGTGTCCGGGCCCTTGCCGCAGACCTTCATCCAGGGCGAGTACATCAGCTGCGGCTGGTCGGTGCCGGCCTGCGGCGGCTGACCCTGCGGTGCTTGCTGGGCGGCCGGAGCCTGCTGCGCTTTCGGCGCGGCCGGCTTGGCGGCCGGCTTCTGCGCGGGCGTCTGGGCGAGCGCCAACGGCGCCGCGAAGGCGAGGAAGCCCGCGGCGGCCAATGTGGCGGTCAGCGCCCGACCCAGCGGCCGGGCCGATGCGATCCGATGATCCATTGCAATTATTCCTTTGTTCTTTCAGCGGCCGGAGGCCGTGCGCGGGCTATCCGGACGGTCGCCTTAAGCCCGGCTTCCTCCGTGTGAAATACGGCGGGAGCGTGGCCCTCGGCCGCTGCCTGATAGCCGAAATCCATCCTGCAATAAAGCCACGAATGCGGCGAAATTGCCGGACCGGTTAAGGCAGGCCGCTGTGTTAAATTGCGAATCGAACTGAAATGAGTCGCATCGAAACGTTGCACGCGCCCCTTTGCCCATCGCTGGATGAGACGCCGTGGCGCCCGTCGCGGCGAACGGTCGTGTTCGGCGCGCTTGTCGCCGCCTGTCCGCTCGGTGACTTCGCGGCGCGCGCAGGCGGCGCGGCGCACGCCATCGCCATGCACGGCGCGCCCGCTTGGCCCGCCGATTTCAAGGCGCCGCCGTACGCCAATCCGGCAGCGCCCAAGCGCGGCCAGCTGGTGCAGGGCGTGCTTGGCACCTTCGATTGCCTCAACCCGTTCATCGTGAAGGGCCTGCCGGCCGCCAATATCCGCGGCTACGTGGTCGAAAGCCTGCTGGCGCGCGGCTACGACGAGCCGTTCACGCTGTACGGCCTGCTGGCTGAAACAGTCGAAACGGATGCCGCCCGCACTTACGTGACCTTCAAGATCAATCCGGCGGCGCGCTTTGCCGACGGCAAGCCGGTCACCGCGGCGGACGTGATTTTCTCCTGGGAAATCCTGCGCGACAAAGGCCGGCCGAACTTCCGCATCTATTACGCCAAGGTGGTGAAGGCCGAGGCGCTCGACGCCCGCACGGTACGTTTCGATCTCACCGGCGCCGACGACCGCGAACTGCCGCTGATCATCGGCCTGATGCCGGTCCTGGCCAAGCACACGATCGATCCGGCGACCTTCGAGGACACCAGCTTCACGCCCTTGACCGGCAGCGGGCCCTATCGCGTCACGGCGGTGCGGCCGGGCGAGAGCGTCGTGTTCAAGCGCGATCCGGACTACTGGGGCCGCGACCTGCCGATCAACCGCGGCCTGTGGAATTTCGATACCATCCGCTTCGACTACTACCGCGACGGCAACACCCATTTCGAGGCCTTCAAGAAGGGCCTCTACGACGTGCGCACCGAAACCGATCCGGGGCGCTGGCAGACCGCCTACGACTTCCCGGCGCTGCGCGAGGGCAAGGTCGTCAAGGAGCCGTTCCCCTACGGCCTGCCGAAGGGCATGCACGCGCTGACCTTCAACACGCGGCGGCCGCAGTTTGCCGACATCCGCGTGCGCGAGGCGATGCTGCAGCTGTTCGATTTCGAGTGGATCAACCACACTTATTTCTTCGACCTCTACAAGCGCACCGCCAGCTATTTCGACGGCTGCGATCTGTCGGCGCACGGCAATCCCGCCAATGCGCGCGAGCGTGAACTGCTGGCGCCCTTCCCCGGCGTGGTGCGCGACGACGTCATGCAGGGTAAATGGGCGCCGCCGGTGACCGACGGCTCGGGCCGCGACCGCGAGGGCCTGCGCCGCGCCTTCGCGCTGTTTGCCGCCGCCGGCTACGAGCTCAAGGGCACCGAGCTGGTCAACCGCGCCAGCGGCCGGCCCTTCTCGTTCGAGATCCTCACCACCACGCGCGACCAGGAGCGGCTGGCGCTCGCCTACGGCCGCACCCTCAAGCGCGCCGGCATCGAGGCGCGCGTGCGCACCGTCGACGCCACGCAGTTCGAGCGCCGCCGCATCGCGTTCGACTTCGACATGATGGAGTACCGCTGGGAGCAGTCGCTGTCGCCCGGCAACGAGCAGTATTTCTATTGGGGTTCGCAGGCGGCCGACCAGCAAGGCAGCCGCAACTACATGGGCGTCAAGTCGCTGGCCGCCGACGCCATGATCGCGGCGATGCTGAGCGCGACGACGCGCGAGGACTTCGTGTCCGCCACGCGCGCGCTCGACCGCGTGCTGCTGTCGGGTTTCTACGTCATCCCGATGTATTACCCGCCGGTGCAGTGGATCGCGCGCTGGACCAGAATCGAGCATCCGCAGTACACCTCGTTGTTCGGCTATCTGCCGGAGACGTGGTGGGCGCAGGACGCGACGCCATGAGGACACGGGCATGATCCTCAGCGAGACCGAATTCGCCGACCGCCGGCTCGCCACGCTTGACGGCCTGTTCCGGCGCGCCGGCGTGCGCCATCCGGAGGCGGTCGCGCTCGCCGATCCGCCCAACTGCGCCGACGTCGCCGGCGGCGCGCCGCGCACGCTCAGCTACGCCGAAGCCGACCGGGCCATTTCCGGTGTTGCCGCGCGCCTGCGCGACCTCGGCCTCTTGACCGACTCCATCGTCGCCATCCAGCTCGGCAACACGGTCGAGAGCGTGGTCGCGCTGCTCGGCGTGATGCGCGCCGGCATGATCGCGGCGCCGGTGCCGCTGCTGTGGCGCCAGCGCGAAATGGTCGAGGCGCTCGCGCCGCTCGGCCCCAAGGCCGTCATCACCGCCGGCCGCATCGGCGGCTACGCGCACGCCAACAACGCGATGCAGGTGGCGGCCGATCTGTTTCCGGTGCGTTACGTCTGCGCCTTCGGCAGCGACCTGCCCGACGGCGTGGTGCCGCTCGACGACGTGTTCGACGCAACCCCGGTCGATCTGGCTGGCGCGGCGCGCATCGAGCAACCGGCGGCGCATGTCGCCGCCGTCACCTTCGAC
Source organism: uncultured Undibacter sp. (assembly GCA_964372105.1). Classification (GTDB taxonomy): domain Bacteria; phylum Pseudomonadota; class Alphaproteobacteria; order Rhizobiales; family Xanthobacteraceae; genus Pseudolabrys. The sequence continues at coordinate 23,038 of CAYJPU010000020.1, read as the reverse complement.
GTCACCGCCAAAGGCTACGTCGCGGTCGCGCGCAGCCATGCCGAATTGATCGCCGGCGGTCTCGCCGTCTCGCTCGAAGTCGGCTTGCCGCAGGACTCGACCATCCTGTCGACGATCCCGGTCGCCTCGTTCGCCGGTCTGTCGGCGGCGCTGCTGCCCTGGCTGATGTGCGGCGGCACGCTGCATCTGCACCACGGCTTCGCCGCCGATGCCTTCGCCGCGCAGCGCCTTGTTGCGCATGGCGGCGCGCTGGTGCTGCCGGGCCCGGTGCTGACGCCGCTGTTCGAGGCCGGCCAACTCGACGGCGCCAACCACATCCTCGCGCTCTGGCGCGCGCCGGAACGGCTCGCCGGTTCGGCGCCGTGGCAAGGCCAAGCCAAACTGTTTGATGTCGTCAGCTTTGGCGAGGCCGGCGTCTGTGCCAGCGCGCGCAACGACGCCGGCCTGCCGGCCGCGATCCCGCTCGGTGCGGTCGGCGCGCCGCGCGCTGCCGCCGACGCCATGACGCTGCTCGAGACCGTGCGCACCAAGGCCGGCACCATTGCCTTGCGCGGCGCGATGGTGCCGAAGGCCGCCTTCCCGCCCGGCGCCGAGCACGGCGGCGGGGCGTTCCTTGCGCCCGACGAAGACGGCTTTGTCGACACCGGCTTCATGTGCCGGCTCGACCGTGCCGCGCAGGCGCTCACCGTCACCGGCGCGCCCGGCGGTCTCGCGACCGTCGGCGGCTACAGCTTCCGTCCGTCCGAGCTCGATGTGGGCGTCGCCAGGATCGATCCTCAGGCCACCATCATGGCCGTGCCCGATGCGCTGCTCGGGCAGCGCCTGGCCGGCCGCGGCCGCGAGCGCACGCCCGCCTTTTTGCAGGCCGTCGGCTTCAACGCGCTGGTTGCCGGCGCCTTCCGTCCGCGCAAGGCCGCCGACGCGGCATAATTTTCACCGCGTCGTTGACGGGGTATTAACACGCGCAGGCTACTGTCCCGCCAGTTTTTGTAGCCCCGCGTGCGTCTCATGTCGCTGCAAGGTCCGTTGATCGTGGTCGCCGAAACGCCGGCGCCTGATATCGTTGAAGCCTTGAGCGCCGCCGGCGCTTTCCCCATCGTCGAAGCCACGTGGGCCGATGCGCCGACCGCTTTCATGTCGGTGAAGCCGGCCGGTGTGATCATCGTCGAGCCCGGTCCTTGCCCAAGCGAATCCGCAGCGCGCATGCTGTGCTTGCAGATCGCGACCGCCCACGGGCCGATCGTGCCGGCTGTCGCTCTCACTTATGGCGACCGCGAGCCGGCATTGCCTGTTGCGGTGCCGGCCGACGCCGCGCTGCCGGTCGGCCGCCTGATCGCACGGCTGCAATCGGCGATGCGCGTGCGCGCCTTGCACGAAACGGTGTTGCGCCGCCTCGATCTGCTCGCCCCGCAAGACGGCGACGTGCTGAAATTGCCTCTTCAAGACGCGCTCGACGACGCCACCGTGCTGATCGCCGGACGCGGCCCGCTTTATCCCGCGCTCAGCGTCGCCATGGGCGAGCGCGTCAAGACGATCGGCGCGCTCAGCGTCGAGACCGCCGCCAAGCATCTCAACGCCCGCGACATCAACGGCATCGTGGTCGGCGACGGCTTCTCGCAGCGCATGGTGGAGGCCTTCCTCACCGTGCTGGCGCAGGACTCCCGCTTCCGCGACATTCCGGTGGCGGTGATCGGCGAAGCCTCGCCGGAATTCGCCGAGGCCATGCCCAACATCGACCACGTCGACGGCGATCCGGACCGCCTGGTGGCGCGCATGGCGCCGCTCATTCGCCTGCACGCCTTCGAGTCGCGGCTCAAGCGCTGGCTCGCGTCGCTCGACACCGGCGGTCTGGTCGATCCCGAGACCGGCCTGCACACGCACGAGGCGTTCTGCCGCGACCTTGCCAAGGCGGTCGCGGAAGCCGCCGACCGCAGCCAGCCGCTGTCGATCGCCCGCTTCTCCTTCGACGGTCCGGTCGACGCGCGCACCAGCCTCGACGGCGCGCGGCTGGTGACGCGGCTCGTTCGCGAGATCGATTTCGGCACGCGCGACGACGACGGCGCGATCCTGATCGCCTTCACGCACAGCGACCTGCGCAGCGCCCATGTGGTCGCCCGCCGCATCGCCGGCGCGCTCAAGAACACCATGGCGGCCCCGCACGCCAACGAGCGGACCGTCGCCAATGTGACGCTGGCGACGCTGAAGGCCGGCGACACCATCGACAGCCTGATGCAGCGCGTGATGGGCAGCCGGATGGTTGCCGCCGAGTGATCGGCGGCCTAGGCTGGCGCCAAAAGGAGCCAGCCGCATGTCCGATCAGCAACCCGTCCGCATCGATGTCGTCTCCGACGTGGTCTGCCCGTGGTGTTTCATCGGCAAGCACCGGCTGGAGCAGGCGATCGCGATGAATCCGGACATTCCGGTCGAGGTGCATTGGCGGCCCTATTTCCTCAACGACTGGATTCCGCGCGAAGGCATCGCGCGCGCGGACTACCTGACCGCCAAGTTCGGCTCGCCCGAGCGCTATGCCGGCATCGCGCAGCGCGTGGCGGCGGCGGCGGCCGAGGAAGGCCTCGTCTATGCGATCGACAAGATCGCGCGCCAGCCCAACACGACCGACGCGCACCGGCTGATCCGCTGGGCCGCCGGCATCGGCAAGGCGGCCGAGATGAAGCAGCGGCTGATGGACCTGTATTTCACCGAAGGCGCCGATCTCTCCAACGCCGCGGTGCTGGTGCAGGCCGCGGCCGATGTCGGGCTCGATCCGGAAGACGTGCGCGCGGCGCTCGCCAGCGAGCAGGACGTCGAGCAGGTCGGCCAGGACGTGCAGGAGGCCAAGGAAGCCGGCATCGAAGGCGTGCCCTGCTTCATCTTCGGCGGCAAGTTCGCGGTCTCGGGCGCGCAGCCGGCGGAATATCTCGCCGAGGCGATCGAACGCGCGGCGCAGGCCAACCGCGACGCCGCGCAATAGCGCCGGGGCATCGCCATGAAGATCACGGCCGCCGTGGTCCGCCAGCGTGCGGGCGACTTCGCCGTCGAACAACTCGACCTGTGCGAACCGCGCGCCGACGAGCTGCTGGTCGAGGTGGTGGCCTCCGGCATGTGCCAGACCGACCTGCACGGCCGCGACGGCTATTACGACACGCCCTACCCGGCGGTGTTCGGCCATGAAGGCGTCGGCATCGTGCGCGCCACCGGACAAGGCGTGACCAAGTTCAAGCCCGGCGACCATGTGGTGATGTCTTATCCGTGGTGCGGGGAATGTCCGAACTGCCGCACCGAGCGGCAGAGCTATTGCCTCACCGTGCAGGAGTTGAAGATGGGCGGCACGCGCGCCGACGGCTCGACCCTGCACAGCCAGAACGGCCAGCCGGTCTACGGCTCCTTCTTTCAACAGTCGTCGTTCGGCAACTTCACCATCGCCAACGAGCGCTACGCCGTGAAGGTGCGCAACGACGCGCCGCTCGAACTGCTCGGCCCGCTCGCCTGCGGTGGCCAGACCGGCGCGGGCGCTGTGCTCAACGTCTGCAAGCCTGCGCCGGGCGAGAGTCTCGCCGTGTTCGGCGTCGGTGCGGTCGGCCTGTCGGCGCTGATGGCGGCCAAGATCGCCGGCTGCGATCCGATCATTGCGGTCGACGTGCGGCCGAACCGGCTCAAGTTGGCGCGCGAACTCGGCGCAACGCACACCATCGATCACGGCGGCCGCGACAGCGTTGTCGGGGATATCCGCAAGATCACCGGCGGCGGCGTTCGTTTCTCGATCGACACCTCCGCCGTGGCCTCGGTGCTGCGCGAGGCCATCGAGGCGCTGATGTACGCCGGCACCTGCGTGCTGCTCGGCAGCGCGCGCGCCGGCACCGACGTGTCGTTCGAGATGCCGTTCTTGCAGCAAGGCCGTTCGGTGCGCGGCGTCATCCAGGGCGACAGCGTGCCGCAGACGTTCATCCCGTTGCTCGCCGACCACATGATGGCGGGACGGTTTCCGGTCGAGCGCATGGTGACGTTCTACGACCTCGCCGACATCAACCGCGCCGCGGCGGAATCATCCAAGGGCGCGACCATCAAGCCGGTGATAAGGATGCCGCATTGAGCTTGCTTCACCTCCCCCTGGAGGGGGGAGGTCGACAGCCGTAGCGGAGCGAAGGCTGGCGGGAGGGGGTGATCTTCGTGCCGCTTGCCGCTCACCCCACCCCGGCTCGCATCTTCGATGCTCGCCGACCCTCCCCCTCCAGGGGAGGGTAAAGATCACGCCGCCTTGGCCTGCCCGGCGATCCTGGCGAGCCGGCGCAGGATCTTGGCCGTACCTTTCAGCCGCTCTTCCGGCGTGTCCCAATCCTCCAGCAGCACCAGCTTCTGGCCGCTCTTGTCGTTGCGGATCTTGGCGGAGGCGCCCTGCTCGCGGATGAAGCCGATGAGCCCTTCCGGATTGTTGAACTGGTTGTCGCGGAACGCCAGCACCACGCCCTTCGGTCCGGCATCGACCTTCTCGACGTTGGCGACGCGGCTGAGCGCCTTGATGCCGACGACCTGCAACAGGTGATCGACCTCCTTCGGCAGCTTGCCGAAGCGGTCGACCAGCTCGGCGGCGAAACCGTCGATCTCGCCCTCGTCCTCGATCTCGGCGAGCCGGCGGTACAGCGCGAGCCGCACCGACAGGTCGGCGACGTATTCGTCGGGGATGAGCACCGGCGTGCCGATGGTGATCTGCGGCGACCAGCGGTCGGCGACCGGCGCGGTGATGCCGGCCTTGAGGCTGGCGACCGCTTCTTCCAGCATCTGCTGGTACAGCTCGAAGCCGACTTCCTTGATGTGGCCGGACTGCTCCTCGCCGAGCAGGTTGCCGGCGCCGCGGATGTCGAGGTCGTGGGTCGCGACCTGGAAGCCGGCGCCGAGCGTGTCGAGCGATTGCAGCACCTTCAGCCGGCGCTCGGCCTGCTGGGTGATCGGCTTCTGCGCCGGCAGCGTGAACAGCGCATAGGCGCGCAGCTTCGAGCGCCCGACCCGGCCGCGCAGCTGATAGAGCTGCGACAGGCCGAACATGTCGGCGCGGTGCACGATCAGCGTGTTGGCGGTCGGAATGTCGAGGCCGGACTCGATGATGGTGGTCGACAGCAGCACGTCGTACTTGCCGTCGTAGAACGCCGACATGATGTCGTCGAGCACGGTCGGCGGCATCTGGCCGTGCGCGACGGCGACCCGCACCTCCGGCACGTTCTTGTCGAGGAAGTCCTTGGCGCCGGCCAGGTCCTCGATGCGCGGGCAGACGTAGAACGACTGGCCGCCGCGGTACTTCTCGCGCAGCAGCGCCTCGCGCACGGTGACCGGGTCGAACGGCGACACGAAGGTGCGCACCGCGAGGCGATCGACCGGCGGCGAGGCGATGATCGACAGGTCGCGCACGCCGGTGAGCGCCAGTTGCAGGGTGCGCGGGATCGGCGTGGCTGACAGCGTCAGCACGTGCACTTCGGCGCGCAGCGACTTGAGCTTTTCCTTGTGCGAGACGCCGAAGTGCTGTTCCTCGTCGACGATCAGCAGGCCGAGATCCTTGAACTTGATGCCGCGGCCGAGCAGCGCGTGGGTGCCGACCACGATGTCGACCGCGCCGGACGTGAGCCCGGCCTTGGTGGCGGCCAGGTCGGCGGCCGGCACCAGCCGCGAGGCCTGCGCCACGTTGATCGGGAAACCGCGGAAGCGGTCGGTGAAGGTCTTGTAGTGCTGGCGCGCCAACAGCGTGGTCGGCACCACCACGGCGACCTGCTTGCCGTTGATGGCGGTGTCGAAGGCGGCGCGCAGCGCCACTTCGGTCTTGCCGAAGCCGACGTCGCCGCACACCAGCCGGTCCATCGGCCGGCCCTTGCCGAGGTCGTCGAGCGCGGCGTCGATGGCCGCGAGTTGGTCCTCGGTTTCCTCGTACGGGAAGCCGGCGCAGAATTCGTCATAGGCGCCGGGCGTGACGGTCAGCCTCGGCGCTTCGCGCAACTGCCGTTCGGCCGCGATCTTGATGAGCTCGCCCGCGATCTCGCGGATGCGGCTCTTCATGCGCGCCTTGCGCGTCTGCCAGCCGCCGCCCCCTAACCGGTCGAGCTCGACGTTGCTCTCCTCCGAGCCGTAGCGCGACAACAGGTCGACGTTCTCGACCGGCAGGTAGAGCTTGGCGCCCTCGGCGTAATGGATTTCCAGGCAGTCGTGCGGCGCGCCGGCGGCCTCGATCGCCTGCAAGCCGACGAAGCGGCCGATGCCGTGGTCGACGTGCACGACCAGATCGCCGGGCGCGAGGCTGGTCGCCTCGGCGATGAAGTTCTCGGCGCGGCGGGCGGCGCGGCGCGGCCGCACCAGCCGGTCGCCGAGAATGTCCTGCTCGCTGATGAAGGCGGCCTCGCCGGTCTCGAACCCGGACTCGATGCCGAGCACGCCGAGCGCCACCGCATGCTTCGGCAGCGTCAGCGCCTGCGGCCAGGACGCCACCGCGTGGAGATTGTGCAGTCTGTGGTCGGCGAGCACGTGGCTCATGCGCTCGCGCGCGCCCTCGCTCCACAGCGCGACGGCGACGCGCTTGCCCTTGGCCTGCAGCGCCAGCACGTGCTTGCTGACCGCCTCGAACACGTTGGCGTTCGGATCGGCGCGTTCAGTCGAGAAGTTATGGCCGGCGTGCGCGCCGATATCGATGACGTTGGTGGCGTCCGGTACCGCGAACGGCGTCAGCTTGGCCATCGCCGCGGCGTCGAGCCAGGAGCGCCATTCGTCTTCGGCGAGATAGAGCCGGTCCGGCGGCAGCGGCTTGTAGGGCGGCGTCATGCCCTGCTTGAGCGCGTCGCAGCGGGCGTCGTAATAGTCGGCGATCTGCGCGAAGCGCTCGTGCGCGGCGTCCTGGTCGAGGTGCTCCAGCGCCAGCGGCGTGTCCGGCAGATAGTCGAACAGCGTTTCCATCTCGGTGTGGAACAGCGGCAGCCAATGCTCCATGCCGGGATAGCGGCGGCCTTCGCTCACCGCCTCGTACAGCAGATCGTCCGGCGTGGTGGCGCCGAACTGCGCGACGTAGCCGGTGCGAAACCGCCGGATGGTTTCGGTGACGAGCTGGAACTCCGCCACCGGCACCAGATCGAGCCCGCGCATCGGCAGTTCGCTGCGTTGCGTCTGGGCGTCGAAGGTGCGGATCGTCTCGAGCGCGTCGCCGAAGAAATCCAGCCGCACCGGCATGTCCATGCCGGGCGGAAACAGGTCGAGGATGCCGCCGCGCACCGCGTATTCGCCGGGCTCGCGCACGGTCGAGGCGCGCAGGTAGCCGTTGAGCTCCAGCCATTCGACGATGCCGGCCATGCCGATGACGTTGCCGGGCGCGACCGACAGCGCATGGGTGGCGACGAACGCGCGCGCCGGCAGACGCTGCAGAGCCGCGTTGATGGTGGTGAGCAGCACCGACGGCTTGTCGCGGCCTTCGACCCGCACCAACCGAGACAGCGCGGTCATGCGCTGCGCCACGACCGATGCGTTCGGCGACACGCGGTCATAAGGCTGGCAGTCCCAGGCGGGGAAGTCCATCACCTCGAGATCGGGGCCGAAGAACGCCAGCGCGTGCGAAAGCGAGGCCATGCGCTGGCCGTCGCGGCAGACGACGCAAAGCGAAATCGCCGGTGCGTCGGACCGCGCGGCGACCGCACGCGCCAGATCGGCCAGCACCAGGCCTTCGGCGCCGTCGGCCACTTGCGACAGGGTCAGCGGCTTGCCGGCCTTGAGTGCCTGCGCGGGAGATGTCGCCTTGGTCTTCACGGTCTCGCCGGGCCTTTACGGTGGAAGTCGCGCAGGCGTTTAAACAGCGCGGTGTCGATGTCGGCGGGGACTTCGGCCGCGCCGTTCACCCAGGCGAAGAACTGCTGGTCCGGCACGTCGAGCCAGCTTTCGAACACGTCGAGCTCGGCGTCGCTCAGCGCCGTGAGCTGCGCGTCGGCGAAGTGGCCGATGATGTAGTCCATCTCGCGGATGCCGCGGTGCCAGGCGCGGAACAGGAGCTTGCGCCGCCGGGGGTCCAGCCCTTCGCTCGAAATCCGCGTGCCTGTGGTCAAGGTTTTCTCCAACGCCAAAAACCCGGACGGAGCCGGGAAGGCGTATATAGAGGCCGGACATTCATTTGTCATGGCCGGGTTTGTGCAAGTGGAGGCAACACCGTTTGTTGTCATTCCGGGCGAGCGCAGCGAGACCCGGAATCCAGTACGCCATGTGATCCCGATAGGCTGCGGCGTACTGGATCCCCCGCTTTCTCGGGGGATGACGACCACCACCTTGGCGCGGCCGCATAGAGGATGCACTAGACTGCCCGCATGCGCCCGCTCGTTCTCAATCCACTGTTTGCGTCGCTGACCAGCCTGCCCGGCGTCGGGCCGAAGCTGGAGAAGCTCTATGCCAAGCTCTTGGACCGTGACGCGCCGCGTGTGGTCGATCTGCTGTTCCACCTGCCGTCGGGCGCCATCGACCGCCGCGCGCGGCCGAAGCTCAACGAAGTCCAGCCCGGCCAGGTCGTCACCGTCGCGGTCGCGGTCGAGGAGCATCGGCCGGCGCCGCGCAACCGTCCGCGCGCGCCCTATCGCATCGTCACCAGCGACGACACCGGCGTCACGCTGACGCTGACCTATTTCAGCGCCCGCCCCGACTATCTGGAAAAGCTCTTGCCGGTCGGCGAGACGCGCTACGTGTCCGGCACCGCCGAGTTCTACGACGGCATGTTGCAGATGGTGCACCCCGACCGGGTGGTGGACGAGAAGGGCTTCGCGACGTTGCCCTTGGTCGAGCCGGTCTATCCGCTGACCGAAGGGCTCGCGCTCGGCACTGTGCGGCGCGCGATCGAGGGCGCGCTGGCCAAGCTGCCCGCGTTGCCGGAATGGCAGGACGAGGCCTGGGTGTCGCGCGAGCGCTTGCCCGCGTTCGCCGACGCGCTGCGCGCGCTGCACCGGCCGCATGAGCCGCACGACATTGCGCCCGAGAGTCTGGCCTGGACGCGGCTGGCCTATGACGAGTTGCTCGCCGGCCAGCTCGCGCTCGCTCTGGTGCGCGCGCACATGCGCCGGCAGGCCGGCCGCGGCACGTCGAGCGAAGGACACATGCGCGCGAAAGTCCTCAAGGCGCTGCCTTACGCGCTCACGCATTCGCAGCAGCAGGCGGTCGACGACATCACGACCGACCTCGCCCGCCCGCAGCGCATGTTGCGGCTGCTGCAAGGCGACGTCGGTTCCGGCAAGACGGTGGTCGCGCTCACCGCCGCCGCCGCGGTGATCGAGGCCGGCCGCCAGGCCGCCTTCATGGCGCCGACGGAAATTCTCGCGCGCCAGCATCTCAAGACCATCGCGCCGCTGGCGGAGGCCGCCGGCATTCGCGTCGCGATCCTCACCGGCCGCGAGCGCGGGCCGGCGCGCAAGGAGATCCTGGATCGGTTGGTGCTGGGCGACATCGACCTTCTGGTCGGCACCCATGCGCTGTTCCAGGAGGACGTCGCCTTCCACGATCTCGCGCTCGCCGTGGTCGACGAGCAGCACCGCTTCGGCGTGCATCAACGGTTGGCGCTGACGCAAAAGGGCGACGCCGTCGACGTGCTGGTGCTGACCGCGACGCCGATCCCGCGCACGCTGGTGCTGACCTATTTCGGCGACATGGATATTTCGGAGTTGCGCGAGAAGCCGGCCGGCCGCCAGCCGATCGACACCCGCACCATTCCGCTCGATCGCCTGCAGGAGGTCGAGGACGCCGTCGGCCGCGCCATCGCGCAGGGCCAGCGCGCTTATTGGGTCTGCCCGCTGGTGGAGGAGTCAGAGAAGAGCGATCTCGCCGCCGCGCAAGAGCGTTACACGGAATTGCGCAGGAAATTCGGCGACAAGGTCGACCTGGTGCACGGCCAGATGAAAGGCGCCGACAAAGACGCCGCCATGGCGCGCTTTGCCGAAGGCCGGTCGCAACTGCTGGTCGCCACCACGGTGATTGAAGTCGGCGTCGACGTGCCGGAAGCCACCATCATGGTGATCGAGCACGCCGAACGCTTCGGCCTGGCGCAGATCCACCAGTTGCGCGGCCGGGTCGGCCGCGGCGCCGGCAAGTCCACCTGTCTGCTGCTGTATCGCGCGCCGCTCGGCGAGACCGCCAAGGCGCGGCTGGCGATCCTGCGCGACACCGAGGACGGCTTCCGCATCGCCGAGGAGGACTTGCGCCTGCGCGGCGAAGGCGACGTGCTCGGCACCCGCCAGAGCGGCTCGCCCGGCTTTCAGGTCGCGCGGCTGGAGACGCACGGCAAATATCTCGGTGCTGCGCGCGACGACGCGGCCTTGGTGCTCGCGCGCGATCCCAAGCTGGAGAGCGAGCGCGGCCAAGCGCTGCGGCACCTGCTCTATCTGTTCGGCAAGGACGAGGCGATCAAGCTGATAAGGGCGGGGTAGGTCCTCATCCTGAGGAGGCCGCATAGCGGCCGTCTCGAAGGATGGGGACCAGTCGCCTCGCCCTTCGAGACGCGCGCGTTGCGCGCTCCTCAGGGTGAGGCGACTACTCCACCGCCGACGGTTTGCGCATCAACTGCGCCGCCTTGGCGGTCGCGGCCAAGGTCGCGAGCTTTTTCTGCGCGTCCTTGTCCTTGTCGGGTTGCACCATGCCGGCCGAGATCAACAGCGTCATGGCGTTCTCGACCGACATGTCGAGCTCGATCAGGTCGGCGCGCTTCACATAGAAGAAGAAGCCCGTGGTCGGGTTCGGCGTGCACGGCAGGAAGCACGACACGTGCTCGCCCTGCGGCAGCTTGGCGGCGAGATCCTCGCTCGGCCCCTGCGACAGGAACACCAGCGACCACATGCCGGGCGCCGGGAATTCCACCAGCGCCACCTGCCGGAAGCTCGAACCGCTCTTCGAGAACAGCGCCTCGAAGATCTGCTTCATGGTTTTGTAGATCGGCCGCACGATCGGCATGCGGCTCAGGAGCCCCTCGCCCAGTTCGACCAGCGTGCGGCCGACGAGGTTGGCGGTGAGGAAGCCGAGCAGCGTCAGCGCGATGACGGCGATGATCAGGCCGGTGCCGGGGATCGGCCAGGGCAGATAGCTCTCCGGCCTGTAGGCCGGCGGGATGAACGGCCGCACCACGCCGTCGACCCAGTTGACCACTGACCAGATCAGCCAGGCGGTGACCGCGAGCGGCCCCGTCACCACCAGGCCGGTGAGGAAATAATTGCGGATGCGCGCCATCACGCCGCTCGAGGGCGCCGCCACCTCTTTGATGTCGGCCGCCAGTTCGTCGCCCGGCTTCTGGTCCCTGTCGGCCATGAATTGATACTATTCCACCGTGACCGATTTGGCGAGATTGCGCGGCTGGTCGACGTCGGTGCCGATGATCGCGGCCGTATGATAGGCCATCAACTGTACCGGGATCGCATAGACCAGCGGCGTCACCGTCGAGGCCATCTCCGGCAGCACCAGCGTGTGCACCGAGTCGATGGTCGATTCCTCGGCGCCCTTCGGGTCGGTGATCAGGATGATCTGGGCGCCGCGCGCGGCGACTTCCTGCATGTTCGACACGGTCTTGTCGAACACGCGGTCGTGCGGCGCGATCACGATCACCGGCATGGTCTCGTCGATCAGCGCGATCGGGCCGTGCTTGAGTTCGCCGGCGGCGTAGCCTTCGGCGTGGATGTAGGAGATCTCCTTCAGCTTCAGCGCGCCTTCGAGCGCGATCGGGAAGCTGGTGCCGCGGCCGAGATAGAGCACGTCGTGCGCCTTGGCGAGGTCGTGCGCGAGTTTCTCGATCTGCGGCTCGAGCGTCAGCGCCTGCGCCATCAGGCGCGGCACCTCGATCAGCGCGCGCACCAGTTTGTGCTCGTCGGCTTCGGTCAGATGGCCGCGCGCGCGGCCGGCGGCGATCGCAAGGCACGCCAGCACCGCAAGTTGGCAGGTGAACGCCTTGGTCGAGGCGACGCCGATCTCGGGACCGGCCAGCGTCTCCATCACCACGTCGCTGTCGCGCGCGATGGTCGAGGTCTTGACGTTGACCACCGACAGCACGTGCTGCTTGAGCTCCTTGGCGTAGCGCAGGCTCGCCAGCGTGTCGGCGGTTTCGCCCGACTGCGAGATGAAGATGGCGAGGTCGCCCTCTTCCAGCGGCGCGCCGCGATAGCGGAACTCGGACGCGATGTCGATTTCGACCGGCAGCTTGGCGAAACGCTCGAACCAGTACTTCGCCACCAGCCCGGCGTAGTAGGCCGTGCCGCAGGCCGAGATCGCGAGGCGCTTGAGCTTGGCCCAGTCGAACGGCATCTCGCCCGGCAGCGCGACGCGCTCGTGCACCATGTCGATGTAGTGCGCGAGCGTGTGGCCGACCACTTCCGGCTGCTCGTGGATTTCCTTGGCCATGAAGTGCTTGTGGTTGCCCTTGTCCACCATCAAGGCGGTCGCGGCCGACTTGATGACCGGGCGAACGACCGGCCGGTCCTGCTCGTCGCGCACTTGTGCGGAGTTGCGCGTCAGCACGACCCAGTCGCCGTCTTCCAGATAACTCACGCTGTCGGTGAACGGCGCCAGCGCGATCGCGTCCGAGCCGAGATACATCTCGCCTTTGCCGTAGCCGACGGCGAGCGGCGAGCCCTTGCGCGCGCCGATCAAGAGATCGTCGTCGCCGGCAAACAGGAACGCCAGCGCGAAGGCGCCGCGCAACTGCTTGAGCGTGGCGGACACCGCGTCGGCCGGCTTCTTGCCGCTGCGCAGTTCCTGGGTAACCAGATGCGCCACCACCTCGGTGTCGGTCTCGCTGGTGAACTTGCAGCCTTGCCCGACGAGCCGTTCGCGCAGCTCGCGGAAATTCTCGATGATGCCGTTGTGCACCACCGCCACGCGGTCGGTGGCGTGCGGATGGGCGTTGTCCTCGGTCGGCCGGCCGTGCGTCGCCCAGCGGGTGTGGCCGATGCCGGTGATGCCGGACAGCGGCTCGTCGTGCAGCCGCTTGTCGAGTGCGGAGAGCTTGCCCTTGGCGCGCCGGCGGTCGAGCTTGCCGCGATCGAGCGTGGCGATGCCGGCCGAGTCATAGCCGCGATATTCGAGGCGCTTGAGCGCGTCGACCAAATGAGCGGCCACCGGTTCGGTGCCCAGAATTCCGACGATCCCGCACATCCGACTGGATAGCCCCCTACAATGCCGCGTTAGCTTTAGCCGTCGCCGGCCGCTTTGTGGAAATCACAACGCGTTGCGCCGTGTATCAGCGAACTATGACGATTGGGGCTTTTTGGCCGCGTCTTTGCCCGGGCCCTTGCCTAAGCCCTTGCCCAAACTCTTGCCCAAGCTCCTCACCTGCCGCAAGCGTTTCGCCCAACCTTCCTTAACCATCTGCTCACCGCGCGCAATGGCCAGCGAGTCGGGCGGCACGTCCTGGGTGATGACCGAGCCGGAGCCGACGTACGAGCCGTCGCCGATCTTGACCGGCGCCACCAGCGACGAATTCGAGCCGATGAAGGCACCCGCGCCGATGTCGGTGCGGTGCTTGGCCACGCCGTCGTAGTTGCAGGTGATGGTGCCGGCGCCGATATTGGCGCCCGCGCCGACGCGCGCGTCGCCGATATAGGCCAGATGGTTCGCCTTGGCGCCGTCCTCGATGGTAGCGGCTTTGACCTCGACGAAATTGCCGACGTGCACGTCGCTGCCCAAGTCGGCCCCCGGCCGCAGCCGCGCGTAAGGGCCGACGCGCGCACCCTTGCCGACATGCGCGCCTTCGAGATGCGAGAAGGCGCGGATGACCGCGCCGTCGTCGACCGTGACGCCCGGACCGAACACCACGTTCGGTTCGACGGTGACGTCCTTGCCGAGCTTGGTGTCGGCGGACAGAAACACGGTCTCGGGCGCGACCAGCGTGACGCCCGCTTCCATCGCCGCCGCGCGCAGGCGTCTCTGCAAGACCGCCTCGGCTTCGGCGAGTTGCGCCTTGGTGTTGATGCCGCGCACGTCGTCCTCCGAGGTTTCGATCGCCTTCGCCGTCAGCCCCATGTCGCGGGCGACGGCGACCGCGTCGGTCAGATAGAATTCGCCCTTGGCATTGGCGTTGCCGATGCGCTCCAGCATGGCGAGCGCGTGCTTGCCGGACAGCGCCATCAGGCCGCCGTTGCAGAACGTGATCTTGCGCTCGTCGTCGCTGGCGTCTTTCTCTTCGCGGATCGCGACGAGTTCGTCGCCGCGCATCACCAGGCGGCCGTAGCCGTTGGGATCGGCCGGCGTGAAGCCGAGCACCGCGACGCCGGCGCCGGCGGCCAACGCAGCGCGCAAGTTCGCCAAGGTCTCGCTGCGGATCAGCGGCGTGTCGGCGAACATCACCAGGATATCGTCGGCGCCCTGCGCCAGCGCGGCGCGCGCCGACAGCACCGCATGCGCGGTGCCGAGACGTTCGCGCTGTTCGTAGATCTTGGCCTGCGGCACGCGGCTGCGCGCTTCATTGGCGACGGCGGTCGCATCGGGTCCGACCACGACCGCAATGTCGGCGCCGCCGGCGCGCGTGGCCGCATCGAGCACGTGCGCCAGCAGCGTGCGCCCGCCGATGGCGTGCAGCACCTTCGGCAAAGACGAGCGCATGCGCGTGCCTTCGCCGGCCGCCAGAACGATCGCGAGACAGGTTCTTGAGGCCATTCGGAGTGAGCTCACGCTGTTGCGGGGTGCCACCCCCATAGCTGAGCCGGCGGGGTGACAAAAGAGCGGCCGCGTCGATCTTTCAGTGCAACGCGGGCACAGCCAGCATTGCCGGATTCTGTTAATGTTTTCAATGATGTCTGATTCGCCATACCGGAGACGCTGATGGCGTTCGAGATCGCCCCGCCGAAACGGGAGCTGTCGCGCGCCAGCGCGCGCCGCAATGACCGCGACGCCATCTGGCGGCTGTGCAGCTGGGGCGGCACGGCCGTCGTCGCCGTGCTGGCGCTCACGGCCGCCACGCAGTCCGGTCCCGGCGGTAAACGGCTCGAGCAGATGTTCGCGGGCGCGCCCGCGCCGCCGGCCGCCGTCGCGCAGGTCGCGCCTCGCCCGCCGGAGAAAGACGCAGAGACGCTGCGGCTGCAGGCCGAAGTGCGCTCGCTCGCCGCCGACCGGGAGCGCCTGGTGTCGCGCCTCGCCAAGCTCGAGCACCATATCGAGGAAGTCACCGGCTCGATCCAGCGCCAGGCCGCCGCGCCCGTCGTGCCGGCCCCCGCTGCCGCACCGACCGCTGCGCCGGCGGCGGCTGCGACGCCGGCCCCGCCGCCGAAGATTGCGGCGGTGCGCACCGCCCTGGCCGCCACGCTGGCTGAACTCGCGCAGGCCGCGACCGCCGTTCCGATTCTCAACCCGCTGGCGATGCCGGCGGTAACGGGGAGCGTCGGCGGCTGGTCCGACCGGCATCAAGAACGAGAGGACGAGCCGGCAAGCGCGCCGCCCTTGGAGACGCGCGAGGTGAAGGTGGTGCCGCCCAGCCGGCTCGCGGCCCTGCCGGCGCAAGAGCCGCTCGGCCAGTCGGCCCGTCCGCCGACGGGTACGACCGAATACGGCATTGATCTTGGCACTGCGCCCAACATGGAGGCGCTGCGCGCCCGCTGGACCACCATCAAAGCCAATCTCGGGCCGCTGCTCACCGGCTTGCAGCCGATCGCGGTGCGCGACCGCCGTCCCGGCAACACCCAGGTCCACCTCGTGGTCGGCCCGATGCCGAACATCGCCGCCGCCCGCCAGGTCTGCACCCGCTTCGCGGCGGCGCGCGTCGCCTGCCAGCCGGCGAAGTTCGACGGCGAGGCGGTCGTCCAGCGCTGATTGCCGCCGCGCCGCCGCAACGGCATAATCGGCGGCATGAAACTGTTTCTGCCGAGCGCCCGCGCCACCAACGTCCTGCTGATCGTCGGCTTTTCCGCCGTCGGCTACGCGCTCTATATGCGCTACCTCGCCATCGAGCAGTCGAGCGTCGGGCTGGCCTGCGGCGCCGGCCTGCAAACCTGGCTGTGCTGGTCGCGCGGCATCGCGATCGCGTTGTTCACGAATTCGGTGCTCGGCGTCACCGCGTTGCTGGTCGCCGCGCTCAATCTGCTGCGGCCGTCGCTGGTGCTGTTCGCGGTCGCGCTGGCCGCGGCCTGCCTCGGTCTCGTACTCTACAACACGCAGCTGTCGGCCTTGGCGGTCGGGCTGCTGCTGCTCAGCCTCGCGCGTCGCGCACCCGAGTCAGCGTGATTGTCAGGCCGGCGAGCGCCGCGCACAGCCACAGCGACTGCCAGTTGGCCAGACCTTCGTCCGGGACAATGTAGGCGATCGAGGCCGCCAGAACGGCCGCGGCGGCGAGTTCGGCGACGCCGTGCCGTCCCGCCGGTCGCGGCACCGAAACGCTGTGCACCAGCAGCGGCATGACGGCGGCGGTCAGCGGCGCGAAGGGAAAGTCCTTGTAGCGCGGGTCGAACACCAGCCCGAGCGCCACCAGCACGCTCAAGAGCATGGTCGCGATCAGCACCGCGCCCATTAGCCGCGCCAGCCGGTCGGGCGTGCGGCCGTCGGCCGGGCCGATCAAGCGCGCAAACGGCGGCATCGGCGTGCCGCGCCGGATCGCGGCGCTCAAGGCCAGCGGGCTGGCAACGGCCACGGCCAGCATCGCCAGATTGCGCACCCAGCCGGCGGCGCCCAGGCTCTCGAGCGGCAGGTTCTCGACCGCCCAGCCGGCCAGGATGCCGCCCGCCACCGCGTTCACGGCTATCGCCGGCCAGATCGCCGCCGGCGCGTCCTCGTTGCGGACCGCAAAAGCGGCGGCGAACACCAGCACGGCGAACAACACCCCGCCCGCCGCTTGCCATTGCCAGTGCGGATGGTTCGACACCGCCTGCCCCCAAGCGAACTTGGCCGACCGGCTGGCGTCGTCGTACAGGCCCCAGTGGCCGCCGACCGTGCCTTCCAGCGCTCGTTTCCACGGCTGGTCGAAGGCCTCGATCACGTTGACCTTGAAGCCGTCGCGCTTGGCGAGCGCCAGAACGTCCTGGATCACCAGCGCCTGGTTGGCCGGCGACGGCAGCGCGCCCTCGCGCATCCGGCCGGCGCTCGGCCAGCCGACCTCGCCGATGATGACCTCCTTGCCGGGGAAGGCATCCACCACCTGTTGGCGGATGGCGCGGACGTGCTTGGCCGATTCCGCGGCGGCGATCGGGAAGTCCTCCCAATAGGGCAGAATGTGGATGGTGATGAAGTCGGCCGCGGCGGCAACGTCGCGGTTGCGCAGCCAGAACTCCCAGACGTCGGCATAGGTGACCGGCACCGGGACGGCGGCCTTCACCCGCCGCATGGTGGCGACGAGGTCGGTCGCCGTCATTTCACCGCGCAACAGCACCTCGTTGCCGACCACGACCGCCCGGATCGTGTCCGGGTACTGCTTGGCGAGCGCGATGGCGGTCTCGATCTGCACCCGGTTCTTGTCCGCATGGCTCGACAGCCACAGACCTTGCAGCACCTTGAGGCCGTGGCGCTGGGCGATGCCGGCGATCTGGTCGAGCCCGTAGTCGTTCGAATAGCTGCGCACGCAGTTCGTGATCTTGGCGAGCCGGCTGAGATCGTCCTCGATCTGGGCGGCGGAGATGCGCGTCGACGGGTCGAGCGGCGTCTGGCTGCCGCGGAACGGCGCATAGGAAACGCAGTACAGCCTTTCACCGGAACTGACCGGTGATTGCGGCATTGGTACCGGGTCGCCCAGAAAGGCCCAGGCGGCAACGATGACCAGAGCCGCACCGGCGAGGCAGGCAAGACCAAGACGCATCGGTAGACCTAGAGTTTGGCGGGATCGAACCGGGCTTTCGGCTTATCGTGGCGGCCGCGCCCTGCCAAGCGCGCCGATCGCCGCCCGGTTTTAAGCAAGCCGTATTGAGGCGCTGGACAAATCCGTTGCGGTGAGGCTCAGTTTTGCCGCGCGGCTGTTTCAGCAGAATCCCAGGCCGTGGCCGAACTCACGAGGTTCAAGTCTAGGGAACGGACGGGCTACAAAAACCACGGCCGGGGCCCCGGCTGCAATAAGCGCCGTATTAGCGTCCCAATCCGGTCCCAGAGATCGGGCCCTGGGGTGCGGGGGGCGCCCTCACCAAACACCGGCGGGAAAATGCCGTTACTTCAGACGTTGCGTACCTTCTCGGCTGTGCTCGGCACGGTCGTTTTCACCGTCGCCGCCACGGCGGCCTTGGCCCAGAGCGGCGGCACTGGCAAGCCGCCCGAACCGGCGCAGAAGCCGGCGGCCGAAACCGCCAAAGAAGGCCAGAAGAAGATCGACGAGATCGCCGAAGCCACCCGCGTTCTGACCGGCCCGGCCGGCAACCCGGAATGCGTCTGGCTGGGCCGCCGCGCGGTCAGCCTGCTCTGGCGTGATGATCTCGATACCGCGTTCCGCCATCTCGACCTGTACGACCGGTTCGGCTGCCCGAGCGCCCACGTCCAGGCCACGTTCCGGTGCCTGGTCCGCCAGGGAAACATCGATCCCAAGGCCCAAGAAACGCTGAACGGGCGCGTCCACGCCTGCTGGCTGAACCCCGGCCTGGAGCCCATCCCCTCGGCCGCCGCGGCGCAACCACCGGCGGCTGCACCGGCCGGAACGACCCCGCGCTGACCGCGTTACCTTGTCGAAGGTGAAATAATTCGTCGCGGCGTCATGTGTACGCCTAGGATTTGCCATGACCGCAAATTACTTGAATGCGTACCTGATGCCGCGCTATTTTGCCTCGCAGCAATTCGAGCTTCGGCTGAGCCCAGGGGACGGGCTCAAGGCTCTGCCACCCAGCCCCATTTGGTATTGAGTGATGCGCACCGTCGCTGCCGTGATCGCCCTTGTGGCGTGCGTGCAAGCTGGGTTGTGGGCCTTCGCGCGCGACACCGTCAACGCCCCCAACTTCAATGGCCAACTGGCCAGTGTTTCTTACGCGCCGTTCGACGGCGCCACCCATCCTGACGCAGGCGGCAAGGCCGACGCCAAGCAGATCCGCTCGGATCTGAAGATCTTGGCGCCGATAACCAAGGCGATACGTACGTATTCGTCCACCGGCGGCGTCGAGCTGGTGCCCGGCATCGCCCAGGAATTCGGCCTGCGGGTCACCGCCGGCGCCTGGGTGGACAAGGACAAGAACCGGAACGAGCGCGAAATCCGCTCGGTCATCGACCTCGCCAAGCGCCACAGCAACGTCAACGGCATCATCGTCGGCAACGAAACGATCTTCCGCGGCGAACAAAAGGTCGCCGATCTGATCCCGATGATCCAGCGCGTCAAGCGCTCGACCAACGTCCCGGTCACCACCGGCGAAATCTGGCACGTCTGGATCGAGCACCCGGAACTGGTGTCGGCGGTCGACTACATCGCCGCGCACATCCTGCCTTATTGGGAAGGCTTCTCCGAGAAGCAGGCGGTCGACCAGGCCATCCTGATCTACGACAAGCTGCGCCAGGCCTATCCCGGCAAGCGCATCGTGGTCGCCGAGTTCGGCTGGCCGAGCGCCGGTTATAACCTCAAGAGCGCCAACCCGGGCCGCATCGAGCAGGCCGTCGCGCTGCGCGACTTCGTCAGCCGCGCCGAGGCCTACGGCATCGACTACAACATCGTCGAAGCCATCGACCAGCCCTGGAAGATCTTCGAAGGCGGCGTCGGTCCCTATTGGGGCATGTTCGACGCCAACCGCCACGCCAAGTTCGAATGGACTGGCCCGGTCAGCAATCCCGACCACTGGCGGCTCGCCGGCATTGCACTGCTGGTGAGCGTGCTGCTGTCGCTGCCGATCCTGACCATGGCCGGCGTCACGCTCGGCCAGACGGTGATGATGGCGGGTGCCGCCAACATCGTCGGCGCCTGGGCCGCCACTTTGTTCGGCTATTGGAACGGCCACTACTTCGTGCCCGGGGCGGCCTTCGCGCTCGCCCTCGGCACGCTGCTGCTGGTCCCGCTGATTGTGATCGCCTTCGCCCGCATCGAGGAGATCGCGGCCATCGCCTTCGGCCGCAAGCCGGAGCGCCTGGTGCAGTCGCCGCCGCTCGTGCCCGATCACGCCCCGAAGGTCTCGATCCACATCCCGGCCTACCGCGAGCCGCCGGAGATGCTCAAGCAGACGCTCGACGCGGTCGCGCGCCTCGACTACCCGAACTTCGAATGCGTGGTGGTCATCAACAACACGCCCGATCCGGCGCACTGGATGCCGATCGAGGAGCACTGCCGCCTGCTCGGCGACCGCTTCAAGTTCGTGCGCGCCGACAACCTGCAGGGCTTCAAGGCCGGCGCGCTGCGCCTCGCCATGGTGCACACCGCGGCCGACGCCGAGGTGCTCGGCATCCTCGACGCCGACTATGTCGTGCACCCGGACTGGCTGAAGGACCTGGTGCCGCTGTTCGCCGACCAGAGCGTTGGTCTGGTGCAGGCGCCGCAGGATCACCGCGACGACAGCCGCAGCGTGATGCACCACGCCATGAACGCCGAATATGCCGGCTTCTTCGACATCGGCATGGTGCAGCGGAACGAGGCCAACGCCATCATCGTGCACGGCACGATGTGCCTGGTCCGGCGCAGCGCGCTGGAAGCGGCCGGCGGCTGGTCGAGCGACACGATCTGCGAAGACACCGATCTCGGCCTGACCATTCTCGAGCTCGGCTATCACGCGCACTACACCAACAAGCGCTACGGCCACGGCCTGCTGCCCGACACGTTCGAGGCCTACAAGAAGCAGCGCGACCGCTGGGCTTATGGCGGCTTGCAGATTCTCAAGAAGCACTGGCGCCGGTTCCTGCCGGGCGCGAGCAACCTGACGCGCGAGCAGAAGCGCGAATTCGCCCTCGGCTGGCTGAACTGGCTGGGCGCCGAAAGCATCGGCGTGGTCGTCGCCGTCCTCAACATCGTCTGGGTGCCGGTCGTCGCCTTCCTCGACATCGCCGTGCCGGACCGCATCCTGACCATCCCGATCGTCGCCAGCTTCGCGATCTCGGTGCTGCACTTCGTGACGCTCTATCGGCTGCGCGTTAAGACCAACAAGCGCCAGATGCTCATCTCCATGTTGCCGGCGATGTCGGTGCAGTGGACGGTGGCGCGCGCGGTCGCCACCGGCCTGATCAAGGATCACCTGCCCTTCGTGCGCACGGATAAGGGTGGCAAGCACCGTTCGACCGAGTTCCCGGCGTTCTGGGAAGCGGTCATGGCCGGGCTGTTGATCGCCGGCGCGATCGTGCTGGTCGCGACCAACATCAAGGAAGTGCGCGAGATCAACATCTTCGCGATGGTGCTGGTGATCCAGAGCCTGCCGTTCATCGCGGCGGTCGTGATCGCGCTGGTCGAGCGCTCGCCGATCAACGACTTCGCCACCTGGCGCGAGGCGCACGCGCGCGTCACGAGCGTCGTCGCCCGCCGCCCGGCGCTGGTGAAGGCCCCGGCGCCCGCGCCGGTGCAGGAACAGCGCGAGCTGGTGCAGTAGTCGCTGTCATTCCGGGGCGGCCCGAAGGGCCGAACCCGGAATCCATAATCCTCAACGCTGCGGCGTATGGATTCCGGGCCCGCTTGCTTCGCAAGCGTCCCGGAATGACTGAGTATTTTGCCTCGGAATGACGGTTGTTGTTTGCTCCGGCTGCCGCTACTCGGCCAGCGCCGTCTCCACCAGCCTCACCCAATACGACGTGCCGAACGGAATGGCGTCGTCGTTGAAGTTGTAGGCCGGGTGGTGCAGGCCGGCGCTGTCGCCGTTGCCGAGCCAGATGAAAGCGCCCGGCCGTGCGTTGAGCATGTAGGAGAAATCCTCCGCGCCCATCATCGGCGGCAAGGTCGTGTCGACGTGCTTCGCCCCGGCGATCTCGCTCGCGACCGAGGCCGCGAACGCGGTCTCGCGCTCGTGGTTGACCAGCACCGGATAATTGCGCCGGTAGGTCAGCTTGGCCTTGGCGCCGAACGCCTCGGCGGTACCCTCCACCACCATGTGCAGGCGCTTCTCCAGCATCTCGCGCACGTCCTCCGACAGGCTGCGCGCGGTGCCGCGCAGGCGCACGGTCTGCGGGATGACGTTGTCGGTGTTGCCGGCCTGGACCATGGTGACCGACACCACCGCCGACTTCAGCGGATCGACGTTACGCGACACGATCGACTGGATGGCGGTGATGATGTGCGCGCCGACCAGCACGGTGTCGACGCCGAGATGCGGCCGCGCCGCGTGCCCGCCGACGCCCTCGATGTCGATGGTGATGTAATCGGCCGCCGCCATCATCGGGCCGGGCCGGATGCCGAAGGCGCCGACCGGCATGCCGGGATAGTTGTGCATGCCGTAGACCTCGTCGATGCCGAAGCGGTCCATCATGCCGTCTTCCACCATGGCCTTGCCGCCGCCGCCGCCCTCCTCGGCCGGCTGGAAGATGACGACCGCGGTGCCGGAAAAATTGCGGGTCTCGGCCAGATAGCGCGCCGCGCCCAACAGCATGGCGGTGTGGCCGTCATGGCCGCAGGCGTGCATCTTGCCGGGCACGGTCGACTTGTAGGACAGGCCGGTGGCCTCCTCGATCGGCAGCGCGTCCATGTCGGCGCGCAGGGCGATGGTCTTGGCCTGACCCTTGTCGCCACCCAAGTCGCCGTTCTTGCGGCCGTGGATGACGCCGACCACACCGGTGCGGCCGATGCCGGTGACGACCTCGTCGCAGCCGAAGGCGGCCAGCTTCTCGGCCACGGCGGCCGCGGTGCGGTGGACGTCGTAGAGCAGCTCCGGATGGGCGTGCAGGTCGCGCCGCCAGGCGGTGATGTCGGCGGCGAGATCGGCGACACGGTTGACGATCGGCATTGGCAAGGGTCTCCGGACGGCGGCTCTGGCGCCGCGAACGGCCGGAATCCTAGCAAATTCCGCCGGGTAAGCCGAGTTGAAGAATGGGGCGTGTGGCTATTGACCGGGCAGGCACGCCCCCCTACACAGCCGGGACGCGCATGAGCCGACAGCCTTGTCCGGACCGCTCCGGACGGCCTCTAGTTCCGGATCATGCCTTGGTGACGAGCGCGTAGCTCAGGCGGTAGAGCAACTGACTTTTAATCAGTAGGTCCTGGGTTCGAGTCCCAGCGCGCTCACCA
>CAYJPU010000019.1:0-28146 GCA_964372105.1 uncultured Undibacter sp. | reverse complement strand
TGCCGCAGGCCAAGGTCGAGGACATGTACCGGCCCGACCGCTTCGGCCGCACCGCGACCGGCACGGTGGAGATTACGGCGGCCAGATGAAACGCCTCCGCCCCATCCTCGCAACGGCCGGTTCTGCGCTGGCGCTGAGCGCGCTGGCCTGCGGGGCATGGCTGTCGTGGCTCGGGCCGGCGCCGCTCGGGCGGGACCTCGAGACCTCGCAGGTCGTGCTGGACCGCAACGGCGTAATCTTACGCGCCTATGCCACCCAGGAGGGACGCTGGCGGCTGCCGGCGGCCCCCGGCGATGTCGATCCCCGCTTCGTCAAGCTGCTGGTCGCCTACGAGGATCGGCGCTTCTACGCGCATCACGGCGTTGACCTTCTGGCCCTCAGTCGCGCGGCATATCAATTGATAACTCAAAGGCATATCGTCTCGGGCGGAAGTACTTTGTCAATGCAGGTCGCGCGCCTTCTGGAGCCGCGCGAGCACCGCAGCCTCGGCGCCAAGCTGCGCCAGGTTACCCGCGCGCTGCAACTCGAATCCGCGCTGACCAAGAGCCAGATCCTGTCGCTTTATCTGACGCTGGCGCCCTATGGCGGCAATCTGGAAGGCATCCGCGCGGCGTCGCTGGCTTACTTTGCGAAGGAGCCGAAGCGGCTGACTCTCGCGGAGGCCGCGCTTTTGGTCGCCTTGCCGCAGTCGCCGGAGTTTCGCCGGCCGGACCGTCGTGCCGCCGCCGCCCGCCGGGCGCGCGATGTCGTGCTCGACCGGGCCGTCGCGCAAGGCGTCATTCCGGAAGACGAGAGCGCCCGCGCCAAGGCCGAGCCGGTGCCGCGTGAGCGCAAGCCGTTGCCGGCGCTGGCGCCGCACGCCGCCGACCAGATCGTGGTGCTGGAGCCGCGGCAGAGCGTCCACCGCCTGACCATCGACGCGACCTTGCAGAAGAAGTTCGAGGAGCTGGCGCGCGACCGTGCCCATGCGCTCGGCCCCGACATCTCGGTGGCGATCGTCGCGGTCGACAACAAAACTGGCGAAGTGCGCGCCCGCGTCGCGTCGGCCGACTATTTCGACAAGCGGCGCGCCGGCCAGGTCGACATGACGTTGGCGGTGCGCTCGCCCGGCTCGACGTTGAAGCCTTTCATCTACGGCCTCGGCTTCGAGGACGGCCTGATCCATCCCGAAACGCTGATCGACGACAAGCCGGCGCGCTACGGCAACTACACGCCGGAGAACTTCGACCTCACCTTCCAGGGCACCGTCTCCGTCCGCAAAGCTTTGCAACTGTCGCTCAACGTGCCGGCGATCGCGGTGCTCGGCCGCGTCGGAGTCAACCGTCTGAGCGCGCGGCTGACGCAAGCCGGCGCCGGCCTGGTGCTGCCGAAGGGCGAGGCGCCCGGGCTGGCCATGGGCCTCGGTGGCGTCGGCGTGCGGCTGACCGACCTGACGATGCTCTATGTCGGGCTCGCCCGACTCGGGGCCGCCGTGCCGCTGACCGAGCGGTTCGGCGCGCCGCCGCCTGCGGCGCACCGGCTGCTCGATCCGGCCGCCGCCTGGTATGTCGGCAATGTTCTGATCGGCGCGCCGCCGCCGGAGAACGCCCCGCACGGCCGCATCGCCTTCAAGACCGGCACATCTTACGGCTACCGCGACGCCTGGTCGGTCGGCTTCGACGGCCAGATGACCATCGGCGTCTGGGTCGGGCGGCCCGACGGCAACCCGGTGCCGGGGCTGGTCGGCCGCCGCGGCGCCGCGCCGATCTTGTTCGATGCCTTCGCCCGCTCCGGCCTTACGCTGGCGGCGCTGCCGAAGCCGCCGAAAGGCGTGATTTTCGCGACCAACGCCAAGTTGCCGCCGCCGTTGCAGCGCTTCAGTCCGCTCAGCGCGCCGGGCGAAACCAGCGAGCCGCCCCGCATCATGTTCCCGCCGGACGGCGCCCGGCTCGAATTGCCCGGTGGCGACGTGCTGGACCCGATCGCCCTGAAAATCGCCGGCGGCCGCACGCCGCTGACCGTGATGGTCAACGGCGTGCCGCTCGCGCCGCCAAGCGGCCGCCGCATGCTGTTTTTCCAGCCCGACGGACCGGGCTTCGTCCGGCTGACGGTGATGGACGCCCGCGGCGCCGCCGATAGTGTGACCGTAAGGTTGCAGTAGCCGCGGAATAACGGTCGCGGCCGAAAAAGCTTATTGTCCACGTGCAGTTACTGGGCGAGAAACCGCCAAGCCGATGAGCACGACCATCAACGACGAGCGGCAATCTTTGGCCCCAGTACGGGGGCTTGCCGCCGTGCTCGACTGGGCGGCGTCCGCGCACCGGCGCGCCGCCGCGCTGCTCGTTGCCTTCACGCTGGTCGCGTTCCTGCCGGGCTTCTTCCAGATCCCCGTGGTCGACCGCGACGAGGCCCGTTACGCCCAGGCCACCAAGCAGATGCTGGAGAGCGGCGAATACGTCGACATCCGATTCCAGGACGAGGTCCGCTACAAGAAGCCGGTCGGTATCTACTGGATGCAGGCGCTCGCCGTGAAAGCCGGCGGCGCTCTCGGCCTGTCTGACGCGCGCGCCACTATCTGGCTGTACCGGTTGCCGTCGCTGATCGGCGCCATCGGCGCCGTGCTGTTGACCTACTGGACCGCGCTCGCCTTCGTGGCGCGGCGCTCGGCGTTGGTGGCGGCGCTGATGATGGCGAGTTCGGTGCTGCTCGGCGTCGAGGCCCGGCTTGCCAAGACCGACGCCATGTTGCTGCTGACGTGCTTGCTGGCGATGGGCGCGATGGCGCGCATCTATCTCAGCAACCGCCGCACGCCCGAAAAGCCGATCGCGTGGCCGATGCCGGCGCTGTTGTGGACGGCGCTGGCCGTGGGCGTTCTGCTCAAGGGGCCGGTCATCCTGATGTTCGTCGGACTCGCGGCGGCGACGTTGTCGGTCCTCGACCGCTCCGCGCGCTGGCTGTGGTCGCTCCGGCCGTTTACCGGCTTGGCCTGGCTGATCCTGCTGGTGCTGCCCTGGTTCATCGCCATCGTCGCGAAATCGGGCGACAACTTTTTCATGGAAGCGCTCGGGCGCGACATGCTCGACAAAATGACCAGCGTGCAGGAGACCCATGGCGCGCCGCCGGGCTATTATCTGCTGCTGTTCTTCGTCACCTTCTGGCCGGGCTCGGTGCTGGCCGCGCTCGCGGCGCCGATGGTGTGGCGCGCGCGCCGCGAGCCGGGCGCGCAATTTTTGCTGGCCTGGCTGGTGCCGTCGTGGTTCGTGTTCGAAGCGGTGATGACCAAGCTGCCGCATTACGTGCTGCCGCTCTATCCCGCGCTCGCCATTCTGATCGCCGGCATCCTCGAGAAGGGCGCTCTGTCCCAGGCGCGCTGGCTGGTCAGGGGCACCGTCGGCTGGTTCCTGTTTCCCAGTTTGATTGCAGTCGGGGTGGTTGTCGTCTTCGTGATGTTCAGCCGCGACCTCGGGCTTGCCGCCTGGCCGTTCGCCGGCGTGGCGGTGGTCCTCGGGCTGTTCGCTTGGTGGCTCTATGAAGTCGACGGCGCCGAACGCGCTCTTCTGCGCGCCATGATGGCTTCGGTGTTCGTGGCGATCACGGTCTATGGCGTGACCTTCCCGATGCTGCCGATGCTGTTTCCGAGCGCGCTGATCGCCGACGAGATGCGCGCCAGCGGCTGCAAGCAGCCGCACGTGGCCTCGACCTTCGCCTATCAGGAGCCGAGCCTGGTGTTCCTCGCCGGCACCGATACGCGCTTCACCGGCGGCGCGGGCGCCGCCGAATTCCTGCGCCAGGGCGCCTGCCATTTCGCGCTGGTCGATGCGCGCAGCGAGCGCAGCTTCGTTCAGCGCGCCGACGCGCTCGGCTTGCGCTACACGCTGAGCCAGCGCATCGACGGCTTCAACATCACCATCGGCAAACCGGTCGTCCTGACCGTGTTCCGTTCGGTGGAAAAGCCATGACCATGGCCAATGGCGCGGAGCAGGGAGTAGAGCGCGCGCCGCCGGCCTGGCGGCGTTGCGCGAACAACGTCGTGGCGGCGGTGACGCGGCTGGCGCGGCCGCCGCGTATTCGTCCCGCCAAGCGGTGGCTGCTGCCGATACGGCATCTCGTCATCGCCGCTGTGGTGGCGGGCGCGCTGTTCGTGACAGTCATGATCCTGTGCGACGCCGCCGCGAGCAGCGCCGCCGGCAAGTTGCCGCGCTGGTTGATCTCGGCCTTCGACGCGATCACCGACTACGGCAAGTCCGGCTGGTTCCTGTGGCCGCTGGGGCTGTTGTTTCTCGCGCTCGCTGCCTTGCCGCCGGTGCTGCCGCGCACCGGACAACGCGTCGTCGCCACGCTCATGGTGCGGGTCGGCTTCCTGTTCCTGGCCGTCGGCGTCCCAGGCCTGTTCGTCACCATCGTCAAGCGCCTGATCGGACGCGCGCGGCCCTTTGTGACCGGCTCGGCCGACCCTTACGTCTTCAGCCCGTTCATCTGGCGCGCCGATTACGCCAGCCTGCCGTCCGGCCATGCGACCACGGCATTTTCGGTGCTGGTGGCGTTCGGCGTGCTGTGGCCGCGCGCCCGGCCGGTGCTGCTGATCTATGCGCTGCTGATCGCCGTCAGCCGCGTGGTCGTGACTGCGCATTATCCGACCGACGTCGCGGCCGGCGCGCTGGTCGGCACCGTCGGCGCGCTTATGGTCAGGCGCTATTTCGCGCTGCGCCGGCTCGGTTTTTCGATCGGCCCGGACGGCGTTCCGCATCCGTATCCGGGGCCGTCCTGGCGGCGGATCAAATCGGTTGGCCGCGGCCTGCTGGTCAGGCAGACTTGAGCGCGGCGAAGCCGCGTTCGAGATCGGCGATCAGATCCGAGGTGTCTTCCAGGCCGATGTGCAGGCGCAGCGTCGGCCCGCCCGGCGCCCACGGCGTGGCGCTGCGGTACTCGGCGCAATCGAACGAGATGATCAGGCTCTCGAAGCCGCCCCAGGAATAGCCGATGCCGAACAACTGAAGCTCGTTCATGAAGGCGTAGACCGCCTTCTCCGGCACCGGCTTGAGCACGATGCTGAACAGGCCGCAGGCGCCGGTGAAGTCGCGCTGCCAGACGGCGTGGCCGGGGTCGCTGTCGAGCGCGGGATGCATCACCCGCAGCACCTCCGGCCGCCGCTCCAGCCAGCGCGCGACCGCCAGGCCGGACTCGTTGTGGCGCCGCATGCGGACGCCCAGCGTGCGCAGGCCGCGCAGCGCGAGATACATGTCGTCCGGCCCGACGCACAGGCCGGCGGTGTAGACGAAGTCCTTGAGCGCCGGCAGCGTCCTGGCATTGGCCGACACGCAGCCGAACATGACGTCGGAGTGGCCGCCGATATATTTGGTGCCGGCCTGGATCGACAGGTCGACGCCTTTGTCGAGGGGGCGGAAATACAGCGGCGTGCCCCAGGTGTTGTCGGTCAGCACCACGGCGCCCTTGTCGTGGGCGACCTTGGCGATGGCCGGGATGTCCTGCATCTCGAAGCTCTGCGAGCCCGGCGCCTCGGTGAACACGGCGCGGGTGTTCGGCCGGAACAGCGCCGCGATGCCGGCGCCGATCAGCGGGTCGTAATAGGTGGTCTCGACGCCCATGCGCTTGAGCGCGCCGTCGCAGAAGGTGCGGGTCGGCCGGTACACGCTGTCGGTGACGAGGATGTGATCGCCCGAACCGACGACCGCCAGGAGCGCGGTGGCGATCGCCGCCAGCCCGGACGGCAGCAGGGCGACCCCGGCGCAGCCCTCGCCCTCGAGCGCGGCGAGGGCGCCTTCCAGCGCCTCCGTGGTGGGGGTGCCGCGCCGCCCGTATTGGTAGCGCGAGCGGTGGGCGACCTGGTCTTCCGCGTTCGGATAAAGCAGCGTCGAGGCGTGATAGACGGGCGGATTGATAAACCCATGCGAAAGCTGTGGATCGCGGCCGGCGTTGACCAGCAGGGTGTCGGGCTTGATCGGGGACTTCGGCTTCTTGGACATGTCGGGAAGGGCTTCCGGCGTTGGGATCTCTTGGACGGAACCGCGGGCGGCGCGACCGGCATATACGGCCGCATCCGATCGCAGCGTCAACCCCTTGACCTTGCAACCCGTTCGTTCTGTGATGGCCACAGCCGAGGGATCTCGGGGACAAAGCCAATGGCTTCAGGCGTGCGAACCGGTTGCGGCCGAGGCGCGACGCCGGTTCGTCTCCGGGCGGTGTATTGTTGCGTTCGCGCCAGAGGGGCAATCCGATGAAGAAATTAGCCACAGTGTTGGCGCTCGCCGCCATCGTCTTTGCGCAGGGTGCGTCCGCGCAAACGCTGAAGACCGTGAAAGACCGCGGCATGCTGAACTGCGGGTCGAACGGCACGCTGGCCGGTTTCGGACTGCCGGACGCGCAAGGCAACTGGGCCGGGCTGGACGTTGATTTTTGCCGGGCGATCGCCGCGGCGATCTTCAACGACCCCAAGAAGGTGAAGTTCGTGCCGCTGTCCGCCAAGGACCGCTTCACGGCCTTGCAGTCGGGCGAAGTCGACGTCCTGGCGCGCAACACCACCTGGACCTCGTCGCGCGACACCTCGCTCGGCCTCAACTTCACCGGCGTCAATTACTATGACGGCCAGGGCTTCGTCGTGCGCAAGGCGCTGAAGGTGAACTCGGCGCTGGAACTCAACGGCGCCTCGATCTGCGTGCAGCAGGGCACCACGACCGAGCTCAACCTCGCCGACTATTTCCGCTCGCACAACATGCAGATGAAGTCGGTCACCTTCGCCACCGCCAACGAAGCGGTGAAGGCCTACGACGCCGGCCGCTGCGACGCCTACACCACCGACGCCTCCGCGCTCTATGCCGAACGGCTGCGGCTCGCCAACGCCAACGACCACATCATCCTGCCCGAGATCATCTCGAAGGAGCCGCTCGGCCCGGTGGTGCGCCATGGCGACGACCAGTGGTTCGATGTCGTGAAGTGGACCCTGTTCGGGATGCTCGACGCCGAGGAGCTGAACGTTTCGTCGAAAAACATCGACGAGATGCTGAAGTCCAACAACCCCGAGATCAAGCGCCTGGTCGGCACCGAGGGCAATTTCGGCGAACAGCTCGGCCTGACCAAGGATTGGGCGGTGCGGATCGTCAAGCACGTCGGCAATTACGGCGAGAGCTTCGAGCGCAATGTCGGGCAAGGCTCGCCGCTCAAGATCGACCGCGGCTTGAACCGCCTGTGGAACAAAGGCGGCATCCAGTACGCGCCCCCGGTGCGTTGACGCCTTCGTGGCGCGCTGCGCGACGGTTGACGGGAGAAGTTGGCCTGCGGACACGGGCGTTGAGCGCCGCGAGGTGTAAATGTCGACGGACCTGACGAGGGGCGAGCGCCCCGCGCGTGTCGCATTCTACAACGACCCCCGGGTCAGGAGCTTCGCCTATCAATTCTTGCTGTGCGCGCTGATCGTGCTCGCGGTCTACGGCGCGGCCAGCAATGCGATCGAGAACCTGCGGCGCGCGCACATCGCCTCCGGCTTCGGCTTCTGGCACAACACCGCCGGCTTCGACATCAGCCAGACGCTGATCGCCTATTCGGCGCAGGGCTCGACCTACGGCCGCGCCTTCTGGGTCGGCCTGTTGAACACCTTGCTGGTGGCGGGGCTCGGCGTCGTGTTCGCCACCATCCTCGGCTTCGTGGTCGGCATTTCGCGGCTGTCGAAGAACTGGCTGCTGGCGAAGGTCGCGGGCGGCTATGTCGAGACCATCCGCAACATCCCGCTGCTGCTGCAACTGCTGTTCTGGTACAACGCCGTCCTCAAGGCACTGCCGGACATCCGCGACAGCATCAGTATTCCGGGCGGCGCGGTCCTCAACAACCGCGGCCTGTTCCTGCCGCAGCCGCTCACCAAGCCCGGCTTCGGCGCGGTCGAGACCGCGCTGGTCGTGGGGCTCGCCGCCACCGTGCTCTTCTATCTATGGGCGCGCCGGCGGCAGGCGCGCACCGGCCAGCAGGCGCCGGTGTTTCTGGTCGGCCTCGCGCTGGTGGCCGGCGGGCCGGCTCTGGTGCTGGTGCTCGCCGGCGTGCCGTTGAGCTTCGAGTTTCCGCAGGCCGGCCGCTTCAACATTTCGGGCGGCGTCGAAGTGCTGCCGGAATTCGCCGCGCTGCTGTTCGGATTGTCGATCTACACCGCCGCCTTCATCGCCGAGGTGGTGCGCGCCGGCATCTCCTCGGTGTCGCGCGGCCAGGTCGAGGCGGCCTATTCGCTGGGTCTGCGGCCGCGGCCGACGCTGCGCCTGATCGTGGTGCCGCAGGCGATGCGCGTCATCATCCCGCCGCTCACCAACCAGTATCTCAACCTCACCAAGAACTCCACGCTCGCGGTCGCCATCGGCTATCCCGATCTGGTGCAGGTGTTCACCGGCACGGTGCTGAACCAGACCGGCCAGGCGGTCGAGGTCGTGGCCATCACGATGCTCGTCTATCTCACCATCAGCCTCGTCACGTCGCTCGCCATGAACGTCTACAACAGCCGCATGGCGCTGGTGGAGCGGTGAGGGCGCCAGCATGACCATGTCGCAAGGCGAACTGGCGGTTGCCGAGCTGCACTTCGTGCGGCGCGAGCAATTGCCGGCGCAGCCGCCGCCGGCGCGCATGACCGGGGCGGTCGGCTGGCTGCGCGCCAATCTGCTGTCGACGCCGTTCAACACCGTCCTCACCGTGCTGACCGTGGCGCTCTTGGCCTGGGTCGTTCCGGCGGTCGTCGACTTCCTGCTGATCGACGCGGTGTGGAGCGGCGCCGACCGCGACGCCTGCCGCGAAGTGGTGCAGAAGCGCGAGATCGGCGCCTGCTGGCCGTTCGTGTGGGAGCGGCTGCCGTATTTCATCTACGGCTCCTATCCGATCCCGCAGCGCTGGCGCGTCGACATCTTCTTCGCGATGCTGGCGTTCGGCGTCGCCTGGATGTTGTGGCTGAAGGCGCCGCGGCGCGGCCTCGGCGCGTTGTACTTCTTCGCCGGGTTGCCGGTGGCGTCCTTCGTCCTGCTGCACGGCTTCGAGGCGATCGGCCTGCCGGTGGTCGACACCGTGCTGTGGGGCGGCGTGCTGGTGACCATCGTGGTCGCCACCGTCGGCATCGTGGTGTCGCTGCCGTTCGGCATCCTGCTGGCGCTCGGCCGCCGTTCGCGCATGCCGGCGGTGCGGCTGTTCTCGACCATCTTCATCGAGTTCGTGCGCGGCGTGCCGCTGGTCACCGTGCTGTTCATGGCGAGCGTGATGCTGCCGCTGTTCGTGCCGAGCAATTTCGAGCCGGACAAACTGCTGCGCGCGCTGGTCGGCATCGCGCTGTTCGCGTCCGCCTACATGGCGGAAGTGGTGCGCGCCGGCCTGCAGGCCATCCCCAAGGGCCAGTACGAAGGCGCCATGGCGGTGGGCCTGAGCTATTCGCAACGCACGCGGCTCGTCATTCTGCCGCAGGCGCTCAAGGTCACCATCCCGAACATCGTCAACAACTACATCGCGCTCTTCAAGGACACGACGCTGGTGTTCATCGTCGGCATCTTCGATCTGCTGCACACCATCGAGGTGGCGCGCATCGACCCGAAATGGGCGGCGCCGGTCACCAGCACGACCGGCTACGCGGTCGCCGCCATCTTCTACCTGATCTTCTGCTACGGCATGTCGCGTTACGCGCGCGCGATGGAAACCCGTCTCGCGCTGGGCGACAAACGCTGAGGTTCATGGCCATGACCGAAACTCCGACGGCAGCGCCGCTCAAGCCGACCAAGCTCAAGACGCCTGTGGCGGTCGAGATCGTCGGCCTGAACAAGTGGTACGGCGACTTCCACGTGCTGCGCGACATCAACCTCAAGGTCATGGGCGGCGAGCGCATCGTCATCTGCGGGCCGTCTGGCTCCGGCAAATCGACCATGATCCGCTGCATCAACCAGCTCGAGGAGCACCAGAGCGGCCGCATCATCGTCGACGGCGTCGAGCTGACCAACGACCTGAAGAAGATCGACGAGATCCGGCGCGAGGTCGGCATGGTCTTCCAGCACTTCAACTTGTTTCCGCATCTGACCGTGCTGGAGAACTGCACGCTCGCTTTGATCTGGGTGCGCAAGATGCCCAAGCAGGAGGCCGAGGAACTGGCGCAGCGCTATCTGCGCCGCGTCAAGATTCCGGAGCAGGCCAACAAGTATCCGGGCCAGTTGTCGGGCGGCCAGCAGCAGCGCGTGGCGATCGCCCGCGCATTGTGCATGAACCCGAAGATCATGTTGTTCGACGAGCCGACGTCGGCGCTCGATCCGGAGATGGTTAAGGAAGTGCTCGACACCATGGTCGGGCTGGCCGAAGACGGTATGACGATGATGGTGGTGACGCACGAGATGGGCTTCGCCCGTCAGGTCGCCAACCGTATCGTGTTTATGGACGAGGGACAGATCGTCGAAGCCAACGCGCCGGACGAATTCTTCGCGCATCCGCAGCACGAACGAACCAAGTTGTTTCTCAGCCAGATCTTGCGCTGACGAGAGGCGCTGCGGCCAATTCCCTCCGCCGTTACCGTCGCGAGAGGCGATTGCTACGCGTTTGCCCGACGTTGCTTGACGCGACCGATGCGCGCACCATTTATCTTATCAAGGCGCCTTGGTGCACAAGCCGTGATATTCGGCATTATGGTTTAAGTAAACGGCAGCCGAAAAAGCGGGATTAACTAGTTGCTTCGATACCGTCACAAATGACGGTATCGTCAACTGTAACAATACCGTAAGCGCCCCTGTGTCGATACGCATTTTTATCTTCGACCCAGGATAACGGTATTACTTCGTATGACTGCCAATACAACAACGGCCTCGGGCAGGCGGCCATTAACATGGTAACTCGGCGGGCAACGGGCAGTAAACTCTATTCGCTCACGGTTCGTGAGATCGAAGTGATGGGCTGGGTTGCGCGCGGCAAATCAGCTTGGGAAATCGGTGAAATTCTGCACATCGCCAAGCGGACGGTCGATGAGCACGTGCAGACGTCCGTGCGCAAGATGGGCGCGGTCAACCGCACACACGCGGTGGCACTGGCAATCCGCGATCGCATCATTTCAATCTAGGTGGGAGCGCCGTTACAAATCACAGTTACGCGCAAGGTTTGTCACTTCTTATAATTTAACAACAACACCGAAGCCCGTGGGGGGCAACTCAGATGAAGTCTCTGATCGTGAAACGTTCTGTGACAATTGGCGGCCACAGGACGAGCATTACCTTGGAAGACAAGTTCTGGCACGCGCTGCGCGATATCGCCGACTACCGGCGCGTGTCGTTGTCGGCGCTGCTGGGCGAGATCAATGTCGGCCGCCAGGCCACCAATCTGTCGTCGCACATCCGCCTGTTCGTGCTCGACCACTACCGGTCGCGCGCGGCCTGATCAGCGTTAATCCTTCTCGACCGGCAGATCGGGGCGGCCGCCCCACTCGGACCAGGAGCCATCATAGACGCGCGCCAGCTTCTTGCCGAGCGCAGCGAGACCGAGCGAGAGGATCACCGCCGAGACGCCGGAGCCGCAGGTGGTGATCACCGGCCTGTCGACGTCGACGCCGGCCATGGCGAAGGCCTGCGCGATGCGCTCGGGCGATTTTAGGCGGCCGTTTTCGATCAGTTCGGCGGCGGGCAGGTTGAGCGCGCCGGGCATGTGGCCGGGGCGCAAGCCCGGGCGCGGCTCCGGATCGCGTCCGGCGAAACGGCCGGCCGGGCGGGCATCGACGACCTGCACACTGCCGTCGTTGAGCGCCATCTGCACGTCGGCGTGCATCGCGACGGCGCCGGTGTCCATGTCGGCGGCGAACTTCCGTTGCGGGCGCTTCACCTCGCCGCTCTCGGTCTTGCGGCCTTCGGCCTTCCAGGCCGGCAGGCCGCCGTCGAGGATGTAGACGTTCTTGGCGCCGAAGATCCGGAACGTCCACCACACGCGCGGCGACGAAAACAAGCCAAGGCCGTCATAGACGACGATGGTGTCGGTCTCGCCGATGCCGAGCTTGCCGGCGGCTTCGCCGAACTGCGTCGGCCCCGGCAGCATGTGCGGCAGATCGGTGGAGTGGTCGGCGACCGCGTCGATGTCGAAGAACACCGCGCCCGGAAGGTGCTCGGCGAGATATTCCGCCTTCGCGTTGCGATTCTGCGTCGGCAGATAGAACGAGCCGTCGACCACGACGACGTTCGGCTTGCCGAGCTCGCCGGCCAGCCATGCGGTCGATCTCAGCCATTTGCTGGCAGGGTTCGGGCTCGCGGGCTTTGCTTCGGCCATGTCACCGCCGTGTCGGGTTGGTCGCGTCAACGCCCAGCATCGGCCAAACGTTCCTTCGGCGCAACTAGACGAAACCTATGCGGACCCGCGAAACAGGCAATCGGCCGCCATGGCGGCCTCACGGTCAAACGAACGGCGGCTTGATGTCCGATTTGCGCTCGAGCCAGGCCGGCACCGGCAGGTTCTTCGAGCGCAGGAAGGCCGGGTTGAACAGCTTCGACTGATAGCGCGAGCCGCCGTCGCACAGCAGCGTCACGATGGTGTGGCCGGGGCCGAGCTCCTTGGCCAGCCGGATCGCGCCGGCGACGTTGATGCCGGACGAGCCGCCCAGGCACAGGCCTTCGTGCTCCAGGAGGTCGAAGATGATCGGCACGGCCTCCTCGTCGGGGATGAGATAGGCCTTGTCGACCTTCATCTGTTCGACGATCGGCGTCACGCGCCCGAGGCCGATGCCTTCGGTGATCGAGCCGCCGTCGCTCGCCTTGACCTCGCCGTGCGCGAAATAGTTGTACATCGCGGCGCCGCGCGGATCGGCGACGCCGGTCACGACGGCCGCGTTCTTCTCCTTCAGAAAACAGGACACGCCGGCCAGCGTGCCGCCTGAGCCGACGGCGCAGATGAAGCCGTCGATGTTGCCGCCGGTCTCGTGCCAGATCTCGGGGCCGGTCGAGACGTAGTGCGCCTTGCTGTTGTCGAGGTTGTTCCACTGGTCGGCGAAGATGACGCCGTGCTTTTCGGTCTTGCGCAGCTCGTCCGCCAGCCTGCGGCCGACGTGCTGGTAGTTGTTCGGGTTGGCGTAGGCGAGCGCCGGCACCTCGACCAGCTCGGCGCCGCACAGCCGCAGCATGTCCTTCTTCTCCTGGCTCTGCGTCTCCGGGATCACGATGAGGGTGCGGTAGCCGCGCGCATTGGCGACGACGGCAAGGCCGATGCCGGTGTTGCCGGCGGTCGATTCCACCACCAGGCCGCCGGGCTCCAGCTCGCCGCGCGCCTCGGCCTCCAGGATCATCTGCCGGCCGGCGCGGTCCTTGACCGAACCGCCGGGATTCATGAACTCGGCCTTGCCGAGGATGGTGCAGCCGGTCGTTTCCGACGCGCGTTTAAGCTTAATGAGCGGTGTGTGGCCGATGGCATCAACAAGGCCGTCGCGAATGGTCATGCCGGTTCCGGGTGGTCATGAAGACGAAGACGAACGTAATGGAGCCCCGGGACGCTCACAAGACCGGGTTTTGGCGCCTTGGTCCGGCCCGTGAGACCGCGCGCCGGCCGGTTCGTGCCCAGAAAACCGGCGGCAAGACCGTACCTGCGAACGTGAATTGTCGCGGATTCGGAAACATCCTCGAAACCATATCGCTTCATTCATACCGCGCATGAGCGCGCGTTCACGACTTGTTTGGCCCCGTCGGATTATGCGTGGCACCGGGGACAGCCGGCCAGACGCGGGATGCCCCGATGTAAGTGAGCGGTAGCGACCGATGACTCTCGACGTCAACACCCTGTTCATGGTGACCATCTACGTCGAGGCCATTCTCGGGCTTCTCTTGCTGTTCGCCTGGGCGCAGAACACCGCCATCCACGCCGTCTGCTGGTGGGGCTTCGCCCATCTGATCCGCGCCGCCTCCGTGATGCTGTTCGGCATGTACGGCGCGGCGCCCGACCTGATCACCATCGATCTTGCCAACGCGCTGCTGTTCACCGCCTTCGCGGTGACCTGGACCGGCGCGCGCGTGTTCGACGGCCGTCCGGTCGAACCGGTCTATCTGGTGACCGGCGCCGTGCTTTGGCTGCTGGTGTGCCGGCTGCCGGTGCTCGCCGACGCGATCGATGTGCGCGCGCTGATCGCGTCCGGCATCATCACCGCCTACACCTGGCTCACCGCTTATGAGTTCTGGCGCGGCCGCAGCGAGCAGCTGGTGTCGCGCTGGCCCGCGATCTTCATGCTGTTCTCGCACGGCGCGCTGTTCCTGCTGCGCACGCCGCTGGTGTCGATGCTGCCGTGGTCGCCGAGCAACAGGGAGATGTTCGGCAGCGTGTGGCTGACCGTGCTGAGCTTCGAGGCGCTGCTGTTCACGATCTCGATCGCCTTCATCCTGCTGGCGATGGCGAAGGAGCGCACCGAATTGCGCCACCGCACCGCCGCGATGATCGATCCGCTCACCGGCATCTCCAACCGGCGCGCCTTCCTGCACGACGCCGACCTGCTGGCCAAGCGCCACGCCAACAAGCCTAAGCCGACCGCCGTGCTGCTGATCGATCTCGACCACTTCAAGTCGATCAACGACCGGTTCGGTCATGCGCTCGGCGACCGGGTGCTGGAAGTGTTCACCGAAAGCACGCAGCAGTCGCTGCGCACCTCCGATCTGTTCGGCCGTCTCGGCGGCGAGGAATTCGCCGCGGTGATGCACGACACCAGCCGCGACAAGGCGGTCGCGGCGGCGGAGCGGTTGCGTGAATCCTTCGCGCAGAAGGCGCAAGAGGTCGACGGCTGCCCGGTTTGCGCGACCGTCAGCATCGGCATCGTGCTCTGCCAGGGGCCGGTG
This sequence comes from uncultured Undibacter sp., assembly GCA_964372105.1. Lineage (GTDB taxonomy): Bacteria > Pseudomonadota > Alphaproteobacteria > Rhizobiales > Xanthobacteraceae > Pseudolabrys. Next base: position 13,372 of record CAYJPU010000019.1, on the reverse strand, counting down.
CTCGACGTGCCGGAGTTGCTGGCGCAGGCCGACCAGGCGCTGTATTTCGCCAAGGAACACGGCCGCAACCGGGTCGAGCTCGCCTCGCTCGACATGCTGGTCGAGCGGCGTGATGCCGAGGCGAGTGTGCCGGCACAGGAGGCCACGCTGGTGGCCAAGGCCAAGAGCGCGGCGTGAGCGCGGCGTGAGCGCGGCTTGAGCGGCGCCCGCGCGGCTCCTGCAACGTACCGAAGAAACGTCGACGCTTCCCGGCTCGATCGTTGGCTATCGTTCAGCGTTTGGCGGCGTGCCGTGGGTGTGGAAACTCTCGATCGTCTTGAGCCCCCACGCCTGGCCCTTTCGCCGTTCGGTCTCGGTCCACACGACCGGCTCCCAATCGGGAGCCAGGATCAGCCGTGATCCTGCGTTCGCCAGTTCGACGCGATTGCCGGCAGGCTCCCAGACGTAGAGGAAGAACGTCTGCTGCACGGCGTGTTTGTGGGGTCCCGTCTCGATGTGCACACCGTTCTCGAGAAAAATGTCGGCCGCCTGCAGGATGTGTTCGCGCTGGTCGACCGCATAGGTCACATGATGGAGCCGGCCACGGCTGTTGGTCATGTCGCGCGTATAGGCCACGTCGTAGGACTTGTTGTTGCAGGTGAACCAGCAGCCGCCGAGCGTCCCGTCGTCGAGCTGAATGACCTCCGTAATCCGGCTGCCGAGCGCCAGCGGCAGGAAGCGGCGGGTCGCGTCGACGTCCGCCGCCAGCAGGTTGAGATGATCCAGGCGGCGCGGCGCGATCGCCCGATTGGGAGTGCGTTGGGCCTGGTTCTTGAGCGCCGGCCGCTCATTGGCCGCCGGCTGGTAGCGCCGCGTTTCGTAGTAGATTTCGAATTCGTGTCCGTCCGGATCGTGGAAACGATAGGCGGGGCCGTGGGCCTCGTCGCCGCCGCTCCAACCAATCCCGGCACCGAGCGCTTCGATCGCCTTGACCCGCCGTTCGAGCGCTTGCGGACTGGCGGCACGATACGCCACATGACGGATGCCCGTGGTCTTTGCCGCCGTCAGCTTGAGCGAGTGGAACTCGTAGTCGTCGAAGGCGCGCAGGTAAACGCTGTCGCCTTCGCGCCCGCTCTCGGTCAGACCGAAAATGCGCGTGAAGAAGTCGAGACTGGCCTCTAGCTTGTTGGTCAGCATCTCGATGTGGCCGAGATGGGCGATGTCGTAGATGGGTTCAGCCTGCATGCCTGTTCCTTCCGGTCGGGGCGACTCTGTCGACCCGTCGCTGGATTCGTCCGCCAAAGGACCCATCTGTTCGAAAGTCCGCCTACGCGACAAATGGGAGTTTTTGGCGTATTCATGAACTGAATGCATGTAATCCATATGCCGCGATCGAGGGGGCCGCGCGATGCGCATCGATTTTCTCGGGCTGGAAGCCTTCCTCAGCATCGCCGAGCGCGGCAGTTTTCAGCGCGCCGCCGGGCATCTGAACCTGTCCCAGACCGCCATCAGCCACAGGATGCGCAAGCTCGAGGAGGAACTGGGGCTGAAGCTGTTCGCGCGCACCACGCGCGAAGTGACGCTGACGCGCGCCGGGATCGAGTTCCTGCCCAAAGCGCAGAAGGCGCTGGCCGAGTTGGAGCAGTCGTTCGACGACCTCAAGCAACAGGGCGCAAAACGGCGCGAGCGTCTCGACATCGCCTGTCTGCCGGCCTTTGCGGTCAACTACCTGCCGCCCATCCTCAGTAAATTCCACAAGTTGCAGCCCCGTGTGCAGGTTCGGATTTTCGAGACGCCGTCCGCTGCCATTGCAGAGCTGGTGCAGACTGGAGAGGCCGAGTTCGGCTTGAGCGTGGTCCAGACCAACCGGTGGGACCTCGAAGTGGAGGCGATCTCCGCCTCGCCGCTGGCGCTCACCTGTCCTTCAAGACATCTGCTTGCGAAGAAGCGTTCGGTGGGTTGGGCGGAGCTTCGTGGTTTGCCGCTGATCCGCGTCGGTTCAAAGACGGCAATCCGGCCCATGATCGACGACGCGCTCAGCGCCGCGCGCGTGACACTTAACTGGCAGTATGAGGTTCAGCACGTCGAGACGGCGGTCAACCTTGTCGAGGTCGGGCTCGGCTTCGCGGTCGTGCCCAGCATCGACGTCGCGCTGCATCGCGGCCGTGGATTGACCGCCGTACCACTTCGTGGGCCGCGGTTGTCCTGCGCCTATGGTCTTGTGACCCGGCGCGGGATTCCGCTCTCGCCGCCGGCCGCGACGTTGCGGGGCTTTCTGATCGACGAAATGAAAGCCAAAGGGCTCCACATGCACTGAATGCATGAATAGAGAGATACTATTCATTTGATTGGGCCGCGCGACCGCGGCATTTTCCCGCCGCTGCAAGTCGAGACTGAACGAAGCGGGGTGTACCAAGGACAGCGGGCGATCCGCAAAAAGAGGCAATCGGCCGTGCGTTGCGGCGTCTTTGACGATTGACCTCAGGTGCCCATTTAGTCCACTTTACCAACAAATGAGCCGGCCCACCGGCCCAGGGATTAGTGGGGTTCCAAACTAATTCAACGCACTAAAAAAGGGAGGATGCGATGGTACCATTTAAATGGCTTGGCGCGGCTGCGCTCGGTCTGGCGCTGACCGCCGGCGCGCAGGCGGCGGACGTCAAGATCGGCGTGGTGCTTCCGTTCAGCGGCGCCAATGCGGACCTCGGTCATCAGATCGACAAGGCGTTCGATCTCTACATCAAGCTGCACGCCAAGGACATCGCGCCGCACAAGGCCGTAATCGTCAAGCGCGACGAGGGCCCGCCGACGGGTGCTCAGGCCAAGACCGTGGCTACCGAACTCATCACCAACGACAAGGTGCAACTCCTCACCGGCTTTGTGTTCTCGCCGTCCGCGATCGCGATGGCCCCGGTGCTGACGCAGTCCAAGACGCCGCTCGTCATCGCCAATGCCGGCACCGCCTGGATCACCAACCTGTCGCCCTACATCGCGCGGGTGTCGTTCAGCATGTGGCATACGGCCTGGCCGATGGGCGCTTATGCGAAGGAGAAGATCGGCTGCAAGACCGCCGCCGTCGCTTATACCGACTTCCCGCCGGGCAAGGATTCGGTCGAAGCCTTCAAGACCGGCTTCGAGAAGTTGGGCGGCAAGGTCGACCTGTCGATCCCGATGGGCAGCCCGGTGCAGGTGCCCGACTTCACGCCCTTCTTCCAGCGTATCAAGGACGCCAAGCCCGACTGCATGTACGTCTTCATTCCGTCCGGCGCGCACGCGACCGGCGTGATGAAGGCCTATGGCGAACTCGGCATGCGCAAGGCCGGCATCAAGCTGATCGGCCCGATGGACCTCGTGCCCGACAACAAGCTGCAGGACATGGGTGACGCCGCGATCGGCACCATCGTGATGAGCCACTACGCGGTCGACCTGCAGAACGCCGCCAACAAGGCGTTCGTCGACGCCTGGCACAAGGAGTACGGTGCGAACTCGTACCCTGACTTCATGTCGGCCCAGGGCTGGGACGCCATGCATGCCATCTTCGACACCATCAAGAAGCTCAACGGCGATTTGAGCGACGGCGCAAAGGTGATCGAAGCGCTCAAGGGCTGGAAGGCCGACGGCCCGCGCGGGTCGGTGATGATCGATGCCAACACCCGCGACGTGGTGCAGGACGAGCACGCGATGGAAGTGTACCGCAAGCCCGACGGCAAGCTCGGCGTGAAGGTCATCGGCACGACCAAGCAGGTCAAGGACCAGTGCAAGGAACTCAAAGTCGGTCGTTGCGGCTCTTGATCGCCTGACCGGGATTTGACACCAAAAAGCGCCCCCCCGCAAAAGGCGCCGCGGCGCGGACGTAAACCGGGGTGAGTTTTTTGCGCAAATAGCCAAAATAGCCGTCAGTATTCTTTTCGACGGCCTGGCCTATGCCATGTTCCTCTTCATCGTCTCCGTCGGTCTGTCGGTGACGATGGGACTGATGGGCTTTGTCAATCTGGCGCACGGCGCCTTCGCGATGGCCGGCGGCTATGTGGTCGTTTCGCTCACGAGCGCGCTCGGCGTCGGCTTCGTGCCCGCACTCGTCATCGCCGCGGTGCTGGTCGGCGCCGTCAGCGTGGTGTTCGAGCGCGGACTCTACCGTCACCTCTACAAGGCTACCGACCTGGAGCAGGTGCTGCTCACCATCGGCTTGGCCTTCATGGCGATCGCCACCGCCACCTATTTCTACGGGCCGATCCCGAAATCGGTGCCGCTGCCGGAATGGCTGCAGGGCGACGTCAATCTCGGGTTCCGTGCGTTCCCGACCTATCGCGCCTTCCTGATCGTGATCGGCGCGCTGTTGATCGCCGTGCTGTGGTACGCCTTCGAGCGCACGAATATCGGCGCCAAGATCCGCGCCGCGGTCGACAACCGGCGCATGGCGGAGTCGGTCGGCATCAATGTCGACCTGCTGTTCACGCTCACCTTCGCCGTCGGCTCGGGGCTTGCGGCGCTCGGCGGCGGGCTTGCAATCCAGCTTTTCGGCCTGACGCCGTATTTCGCGGTGCTCTACCTGGTTCTGTTCCTGATCGTGGTGGCCGTCGGCGGCCTCGGCAGCCTGAAAGGTACGCTGCTGGCGGCCCTCGTGCTCGGTGTACTCGATACCGGCGGAAAATATCTGCTGGCGGAAGCCGGCGGCTTCTTCATCTACGCCGTCACCGTGGTTGTTCTTCTGATTAAGCCGGCGGGATTCTATGGCCGAGAATAAGACGATGCCCGCTCCGACCCGTCTGCTCGCCCGCGAGCAGGCGGCCGAATACCTGCTCAAGCGGCACTATCTCCGCCCGGCGGAAGCGTTGCCCTGGCTGATCGCGGTCGCCGCCTTCTTCATCTTCCCGGACCGGATGACCTTCGGCAGCCAGGTTCTGGTGATGGTGCTGTTCGCGCTCTCGCTCGACCTCATCATGGGCTATGCCGGCATTGTGACGCTCGGGCACGCCGCCTTCTTCGGCATCGGCGCCTATACCGTGGGGCTCGGCGCTGCGCGGCTTGGCTGGAGCGAGCCGGTCAGCGGACTGTTCGCCGCGGCGGTCATCTCGGCGGCCGCCGGTTTCGTCACCGGCTGGTTCCTGCTGCGGTACCGCGGCCTGACGCTGTTGATGCTGACGCTGGCGACGGCCATCATGCTGATGGAGGCGGGCAACCTGCGCTCGGACATCTCGGGCGGCTACGACGGTCTGCCCGGCCTGACGTTCGATCCGCTGTTCGGCGTGTTCCAGTACGATCTGTACGGACACACCAACTACGTCTACGCGCTGGTCGTGCTCGCGATCGTGTTCTATTTCGTGCGCCGCATCGTGTATTCGCCGTTCGGGCAGGCGCTCACCGGCATCCGCGAGAACGTGCGGCGCATGCACGCGATCGGCTCGCCGGTGCACCGCCGGCTGGTGATGGTTTACACCATCGCCGCCGCGATTGCGGGTGTCGCCGGCGCGCTGTTCACCCAGACCAACGCCTATGTGACGTTGACGGTTTTCGACTTCGAGAATTCCGCCAAGGTCATGGTGATGCTGATCCTCGGCGGTACCGGACGGCTCTACGGCGCCTTCGTCGGCGCCGCCGTGTACATGGTGCTTGAGGATCACCTGTCGAAGCTCAGCCCGACCTTTTGGCTGTTCGGCATCGGCCTGATGCTCGTGCTGGCGGTGTTGTTCGCCCGGCGCGGCATCATGGGGCTGCTCGAGGACGCCAGCAAATACATCGCGAAGACGAGGGCGAAGCCGTGACCGCCGCGCTCGAGGTAAGAGCTCTCAACCGCAGCTTCGGCGCGCTGCACGTCGCGCGCGACGTCAACCTGACGCTGGAACGCGGCGCGCGCCGCGCGCTGATCGGGCCGAACGGGGCGGGCAAGACCACCCTGATCAACCTGATCACCGGCGTGCTCAGGCCGTCGTCGGGCCAGGTGTTTCTGGGCGGCGACGACATCACCGCCACCAGCCAGGCCGACCGGGCGCGGCGCGGGCTGGCGCGCACGTTCCAGATCAACCAGCTGTTCCGCGGCCTTTCGGTGCTCGAGAACATCTGCATGGCCATCGGCGAGCGCGACGGCCACAACAGCAATCTCTGGCGCTCGGCCGGCGCCCGGCGCGAGGTGATCGACGAGGCGCTCGACCATCTGGAATCGCTGCGGCTGGTGGACGACGCGCTCAAGCTGGTGCGCGAACTGCCGTACGGCCGCCAGCGCCTGGTCGAGATCGCCATCGCGCTGGCGCAGAAACCGCGCGTGCTGCTGCTCGACGAGCCGGCGGCCGGCGTGCCGTCGTCCGAGAGCCATCTCATCCTCGACGTGGTGGCGGCGCTCGATCCCGACATCGCGGTGCTGATCATCGAGCACGACATGGACGTGGTGTTCCGCTTCGCCAAGGCAATTACCGTCCTGGTTCAGGGCGCCGTGTTCACCCAAGGGACGCCGGACGAAATCCGAACCAACGAAAAGGTGAGGGAAGTCTATCTCGGCCAGGAAGGGCACGGCCATGGCTGAGTACGCGCTCGAACTCGCTGGTGTCAGCGCCGGCTACGGCGAGACCGTGGTGCTGGAGAACATCCGCTTCGCGGTGGCGCCGGGCGAAACCGTTTCCATCATCGGCCGCAACGGCGTCGGCAAGTCGACGCTGCTGGCGACCATGATGGGCCATACCACGCTGCACGGCGGCGCCATCGCGCTGCACGGCAAGGACATCTCGCGCGCCGCCACCTACCGGCGCGTCACGGCGGGGCTCGGCTACGTGCCGCAGGAGCGCGAGATCTTCCCGTCGCTGACGTTGCGGGAAAACCTCGAAGTCGCCGAGCGGCCGGGACCGTGGACCTTCAAGACCGTGTGCGACCTGTTCCCGCGGCTGGCCGAGCGCGCCGACAACCGCGGCAACCAGTTGTCCGGCGGCGAGCAGCAGATGCTGGCGATCGGCCGCGCGCTGATCTGCAACCCGACCGTGCTGCTGATGGACGAGCCGTCGGAAGGTCTCGCGCCCGTCATCGTCGAGGAACTGGCGCGCGCCATCAAACGGCTGACGCAGGCCGGCAGCCTGTCCATGATCGTGGTCGAGCAGAACTCGCGCCTGGCGCTCGACATCGCGGCGCGCGCCGTGGTCATGGACCGCGGCCATATCGTGTTCGACGGCGCCAGCGAGACGCTGCGCAACGACCCCGCCAAGCTCGAGCAGTTCATCGGCGTCGGCAAGGCTTAAGCGCCTTCGCGCGTTGATGGGGCGCTGCCCACCGGCGACCCAGGTCGTTCAATGCCGGTCAATGCCGTTTCGTCGTTGCCTTTGCCGCGCGGCGCGGGCATAGCGGTCGCCGGCAATGAACACGGGCGGACCTCGATGAAGCACAGCACCGATCGCATCCTCACCACGCACGTCGGCAGCCTGATCCGTCCGCCCGCCATCCAGGATTTCCTGCGTGCCAAGCAGTCCGGCAAGGGCTACGACGCGGCCGCGCATCAGAAGTGCCTGACGGAGCAGGTCGCGGAGGTGGTGCGTCAGCAGGCGGCCGCCGGCATCGACGTGCCGAGCGACGGCGAGTTCGGCAAGGCGATCTCGTGGGCGCAATATGCGCTGGAACGGCTGTCCGGCTTCGAGCGCCGCCCGATCCAGCATGACAAGGCGAACCCGTTCAAGCGCGGCGCCGACCGCACCAAGTTCGCCGAGTTCTACGCCGAGCTCGACGCCAAGGAAGCGGTCGCGACCACGACCGAGGCGATCTGCACCGGGCCGATCAAGTACACCGGCCAGGCCGAGTTGCAGCGCGACATCGACAACTTCAAGGCCGCGCTCAAGGGCGTGACGGTGGCGGAGGGCTTCCTGCCGGTGGCGGCGCCGGCGAGCGTCATCCCCGACCGCAAGAACGAGCACTACAAGAACGACGACGATTTGCAGGCCGCGATCGCCGAGGCCATGCGCACCGAATACAAGATGATCGTCGACGCCGGCCTGATCGTGCAGCTCGACGACGCCCGCAGCGCGGTGACCTACGACCGCATGGTGCCGCCGGCCTCGTTCGAGGACTACCGGCGCTGGCTGGCGCGCCAGATCGACATCATGAACCACGCCATCGAAGGCCTGCCGGCCGACCGCATCCGCTATCACATCTGCTGGGGCAGTTGGCCGGGCCCGCACGTCAGCGACGTGCCGCTCAAGGACATCGTCGATCTGGTGCTCAAGGCGAAAGTCGGTGCCTTCGTGATCGAGGGCGCCAATCCGCGCCACGAGCACGAATGGCAGGTGTGGAAGAACGCCAAGCTCGCGCCCGGCCAGGTGCTGATCCCCGGCGTCATCAGCCACGCCACCAACGTCGTCGAGCATCCGGAACTGGTGGCCGAGCGTATCGTGCGGCTGGCCAAGATCGTCGGCCGCGAGAACGTCATCGCCGGCACCGACTGCGGCTTCGCGCAGGGGCCGTTCTACCGCCGGGTCCATCCCTCGATCATGTGGGCCAAACTGGAGGCGCTGTCGGCCGGCGCCCGCCTTGCGAGCAAGGAGCTGTGGGCGAAGGCGGGGGCATAACAGGCGCTCGAACAAGCTTCCGTCGTCATTGCGGACGCCGCGTAAGCGGCGATCCGGAATCCAGAAACGAATGGCGGCCAATGGGGCTGGATTCCGGGTTCGCTCGTGTTCCGCGAGCGCCCCGGAATGACGATGTAATTTCGACGGCACCTGCGCTAGGCTTTCGGCGTTGACAGGCGGGGCGATGCAAGACTCTGCCGTCACGAGGGAGCCAGCCCATGAACATCAGCACGCCGCCGTCGAGCGGCCTCGCCATCCCGTTCGACCATCACCGCCTCGACCGCCTGATGGACGCCGCCGGCATCGACGTCGTGATCGCGACCTCGAAGCACAACGTGCAGTATCTGCTCGGCGGCCACCGCGCCAATTTCTTCGACTACATGGATGCGACCGGCGTCACCCGCTATCTGCCGGTGCTGGTCTATCCCAAGGGCAAGCCGGAGAAGGCGGCCTATATCGGCCACCGCCTGGAGAAGTTCCAGCGCGAGGTGAAGCCGATGTGGACGCCGGAGACGCAGACCTCCACCGCCGGCTCGGTCGACGCCATGCAGAAGGCGGTCGACACCATGCGCAAGGCCGGCATCGCGCCGAAGCGCATCGCCGCCGAATTCGGCTTCCTGCCCTATGATGCGGCCAACGTGCTGCGCGCCGCGTTTCCCGACGCGCAATGGGTTGACGCGCTCTACGTGCTGGAGCGTCAGCGCGCCAAGAAATCCGCCGACGAACTGAAGATTTTGAAATACGCCTCCGAGGCGGTGATCGACTCGATGAAAGCCGTGATCGCCAACCACGGTCCGGGCGCGACCAAGAACGACGTGGTCGAGGCGCTGCGCCGCGAGGAGACCAACCGCGGATTGACCTTCGAGTATTGCCTGATCACCTGCGGCACCAGCTTCAACCGCGCGCCGTCGGACCAGCGCTGGGAGAAGGGCGACATCATGTCGATCGATTCCGGCGGCAATTATCGCGGCTACATCGGCGACGTCTGCCGCATGGCGATCCAGGGTGAGCCGGACGCCGAACTGGCCGACTTGCTGGGCGAGATCGAAAGCATCCAGCGCGCGGCGATGAAGCCGATCCGCGCCGGCGCGCTCGGCAAGGAGATCTACGGCGCCGGCGAACCGTTACGCGCGCGCTCCAAGCACCACAATCACCTCGACTTCCTGGCGCACGGCATGGGCATGGTCAGCCACGAAGCGCCGCGGCTCACCGATCACGGGCCGGTGCCTTATCCGGCTGAATATGCCGGCGAGCCGCTGGAAGCCGGCATGGTGGTGTCGGTCGAGACCACGCTGCTGCACCCTTCGCGCGGCTTCATCAAGCTGGAGGACACCGTGGTCGTCACCGAGACCGGCCACGAGGTTTACGGCGACGGCGCAAGAGGGTGGAACAGGGCGGGGGTGTAGGTCTTGTGCCCCGGACACGGCGCAGCACGAAGTGGTGCGCCGTAGATCCGGGGCCCCGCTTAATTAACCGGGGTCCCGGGTCAGCAGCGCACCGTTCGCAATTGCTCACGCTGCGCTGCGCCTGGGACAAGCGCTCTGCTATCGACTTGCCGTGTACCGATCCGCTTCCTGCGCCAACGCGACCAGCGCATCGGCGACTTTGACCGGATAGTCCGCGCCCGTTTCCAATCGCGCCAGCGGCTGCGGCAGCCGGGCGAGATCGCGCGCGGCGCGGGCGCGGATGTCGGCGAGCGACGGCGCGGGCGCGATCCGTTTGCCGTCGCGCATCACCGGCACGATCAACGCTTCGCCGCCGTGCGTGTCGCCTTCGATCGTCAGGACATCGCCGCACATGCGGCCTTCCACGTCGTAGCTGCGATAGACCTGCTTGCGGCCGGGCCAGGTGGCCTTGCCTTCCGAGCGCTTGCGGCGCGGCCGTCCGCCGTAGTCCTGCAGCTTGTAAGCACAGTCGAGCGACGGCGCGTCGATCGAGGCGGCGAGATTGACGCCGATGCCGAAGCCGTCGATCGGCGCTTTCGCCGCCATCATGCCTTGCAGCACGTCTTCGTTGATGCCGCCGCTCACCAGGATGATGGCGTCTTTCAAGCCGCCGGCATCGAGGATGCCGCGCACCTTGCGCGCGCTCTCGATCAGGTCGCCACTGTCGATGCGAATGCCGCGGATGGCGATGCCGTCGGCCTTCAGGCGCGGCGCCAGCTCCACCACTTTGCGGGCGCCGGCTTCGGTGTCGTAGGTGTCGATCAAGAGGATCACGCCGTCCGGCCGCGCCCGCGCGAAGTTCTCGAAGGCAGCCATCTCGTCGTCGTGCACCTGCACGAACGAGTGCGCCATGGTGCCGACCACCGGTATGCCGTAACGCTCGCCGGCCAGCACGTTGGCGGCGCCGGCAAAGCCCGCGATATAGCTGGCGCGCGCCGAATAAAGCCCGGCCTCGGCGCCGTGCGCGGTACGCAGGCCGAAGTCGGCGAGGTTTTTGCCAGGGGCGGCCAGCACCATGCGCGCCGCTTTGGACGCGATCAGCGTCTGGAAATGCAGGATATTGATGAGCCGCGTCTCGACCAGTTGCGCCTGCGGCAGTGGGGCGGTGATGCGGATCAGCGGCTCGTTGGGAAAGCACACGCTGCCTTCGGGGATGGCGTGCACGTCGCCGGTGAAGCGGAACGACGCGAGGTAGTCGAGCAGGTTGGCGCGGAAGCGGCCGGTGCTCTTGAGCCAGTCGATCTCCTGTGCCGAGAATGTCAGCGTCTCCAGGTATTCGAGTGCGTCCTCGAGCCCGGCCGCAAGCAAAAAGCCGCGGCGCGGCGGCAACCGCCGCACGAAAAACTCGAAGACCGCCACCTTGTCTTCGCCGCGGTCCAGATAGGCCTGGACCATGTTGAGTTCGTAGAGATCGGTGAGGAGGGGGCTGCTGGCCATCGGCTGAATCGTCTCTCGCGTTGCGCTTAACAAATATCAATTACACCACCGCGCGCTCCGGCGCGACGCGAATGATACAAATCAAAATGTCCGCCGGTCTGCATGCGAATATTATTTGCGTGCATCCAGACGGTGAGGATCCATTGAGCGACCTGCCTTCCTGCATCCAGAACATCGGCATCGAACGAGCGCCGTCGACATGTGGCGGCGCCAACTGCCAGACCTATGCGCGGCGGCTGTCGTGCATCCGCCGCAAGCTGTCGCCGCGCCAGCATCTGTTTCTGCAGGGCGACGCGCAAAACCACGTCTATCTGGTGAAATCCGGCGCCATGTGCCTGTACAAGCTGCTGCGCAACGGGCGGCGCCAGATCATCGGCTTCAAGTTTCCCGGCGAATTGATCGCGCTCGGCCACGACACCAAATACCGGTTCTGCGCGCAGGCGATCGCCGCGACCGAACTGCGCAGCTTCCAGAGCCATGCCCTGCACGCGGCCGCGGTCGAGGATTCGCGGCTGATGTCGAAGCTGTATGAGTCGGTGGCGGGCGATCTGGCGCGCGCCTACGATCTCGCCTTGAGCGTCGGACAGCGCGACGCCGAAGACAGCGTCGCAACCTTCCTGCTGACGGTGGAGACGCGCGCGAAAGCGGAGAGCGCCGACGGCGAGACATTGTCGTTGCCGATGTCGCGCTCGGATATTGCCGACTATCTCGGGCTGAGCCTGGAGACCGTGTCGCGCATCTTCACCGGGTTCAAGCGGCGCGGGTTCATCGAACTGTCCGGCCGCCGCGGTGTCAGGCTTGTCGACCGCGGCGCGCTGCGCGCGCTGTCCGGAACACGCGCGGACACCCGCCTGCCTGCGGTGCGTGACAACCGGGCGCCGCGCGCGGCGGTGAATTGACGCCGCCGATTGTTGCGATCGAGCAACAAATCAACGCTTCGAATCTTGACGCCCGTCAATTTTCCGCATGCGGCGATGGCGTCATTTGGCCCCGGGCCGGGCACGCTTCGTTGCGCGGCGAATTTGCATTGCTAACAGGGGCAACAAGAATGAACAAAGTGGTGCGGGTATTGCCGTCGCTGATGACCGCGGCGGCGTTGAGCGTGATTGGTTTGTGGTCGGTACCGGCCTCGGCGGCCGATGTCGCGGCGCCCACACCGGTCTACAAGGCGCCGGTGATCGAGGCGTGGAATCCGTGGATGATCCGCGTGCGTGCGCTGGGCGTCGTGACGCGCAATTCGGGCAACGTCGATACCGTGGCGGGCTCCGATCTGACGACGACGGACACGATCGTGCCCGAACTCGACATCACCTACTTCTTTACCAAGAATCTGGCGGCCGAACTGATCCTCGGCACCACGCCGCATTCGATCACCGGCGCCGGCAGCATCAACAACCTGCCGGTCGGCAAGGCCTGGCTGCTGCCACCGACCTTGACCTTCCAGTATCACTTCACGAATTTCGGCGCGTTCAAGCCCTATGTCGGCGCGGGCGTGAACTACACGATCTTCTACAACCAGTCGGCCGGAAACCAGACCGTCGGCGGCCTCACGGTGACCAACAGCAACCTGCACAACACCTTCGGCGGCGCCTTGCAGGTCGGCTTCGATTACATGATCGACCGCCACTGGGGCTTCAACGTCGACGTGAAGTACCTGTACCTGCGCCCGGATTGGGACGGCACCATCAACGGCGGGGCCTTCACCGGCAAGGTCAACCTCGATCCGATTCTGATCGGCGCGGGCGTCGTCTACAAGTTCTGAACTCTCAGTGGGGGCTGACGGGACCGTCCCGGCGTGTTCGACCAGAACACGGTGGGGCGGTCTCACCGTTTCCGGCGCGCGACGACGCCTCGGCCGCCATTGGCTCGGGCGGCGCTCAAGGCCGCCTGCGGGAATCGGTCGATGGAAGTGGGGGAGCGTTTGGCTCCCAGGGCTGGGATCGAACCAGCGACCATTCGATTAACAGTCGAATG
>CAYJPU010000018.1:17682-28612 GCA_964372105.1 uncultured Undibacter sp. | reverse complement strand
GGCTTCATCTGCGCCTCCGGCTACAACGTGGCGGCCTCCGCCACCCGCAACGGCCGCCGGCTGATCGCCATCGTGCTAGGGGCCTGGTCGGGCGCGGTGCGCGCGCAGAAGGCGGCGCAACTGCTCGAACGCGGCTTCAACAGCGGCGGCCTGAACTGGCTGACGCCCTCGCTCGGCACCGTCGACGCGCTGGCGCCGATCGACGCCCAGCCGCCGAACTTGCGCGAGGAAATGTGCGGCGGCCACCGGCGCACGCCGCCGTCGGAAGAGAACGAGGAAGAAGGGCCGGAAGAAGCCGCGGCCGCCAACGCGGGCGGCGAAGCCGGCAGCGGCCAGGCCTTCATGCTGTCGAGCCTGAAGCATTCGGGCGGCAAGTTCGTGCTCGGCCCGCCGGTCGAAACCAGCCCGCCGACCGTGGTGTTCACCGGCCCGGCCGACCATCCCGACACCGTCCCGCAAGTGGCGAGCGGCGGCGGCAAGAAGAAAAAGAAGGTGGCCGCGAGAACCGAGGGCAAGCCGGAAGCCAAGAAAGACGCCGGCGACAAAAAGGCCGCGGCCAAGCCGGCTTCGAAAAAGACCGCCAAGAAGCCGGCGAAGCCGAAGGCCGCGTCGGCTACCCAATGAGCGCGGACGACGACGGCAGCAGCCGGCGCACGCCGCCGACGCCTATCCCGCTGACGGTGCTCACCGGCTTCCTCGGCGCCGGCAAGACCACGCTGCTCAACCGGCTGCTGAAGGACCCGGCGCTCAGCGAGACCGCCGTCATCATCAACGAATTCGGCGACGTGGCGCTCGACCATCTGCTGGTCGAGTATGTCGGCGACAACATGGTGCTGCTGCAATCAGGCTGCCTGTGCTGCACCATGCGCGGCGACCTGGTCGACGCGCTGGAGACGCTGCTGCGCGATCTCGACAACCGGCGCTGCACGTTCAAGCGCGTGCTGCTGGAGACCACCGGCCTCGCCGACCCCGCACCGGTGCTGCACACCGCCATGGCGCATCCTTATCTCGTGCTGCGCTACCGGCTCGACGGCGTGGTGACGGTGGTCGACGCCGTCAACGGCGAAGCGACGCTCGACGTGCATCAGGAAGCCGTGAAGCAGGCCGCCGTCGCCGACCGCATCGTGCTGACCAAGACAGATCTCGCCACACCGGCCCAGCAGGAAGGCATCCGGGCGCGGCTGCATGCGCTCAACCCCGCGGCCGCCATTCTCGACGCCGCCAAAGGCGAGGCGACGGCCGGGCGCATCCTCAACGCCGGGCTGTACGATCCCGACCGCAAGATCCCCGACGTCAAGAAGTGGCTCGCCGCCGAAGCCTATGCCGACGCCCAGGAAACCAAGCATGCGCACGGCCATCACCATCACGGCCATGCGCATGGTCACGACCATGACCACGATCACGACCATCTCGACCGCAACCGCCACGACGAGCACATCCGGTCGTTCGTGATCGCCACCGACGCGGCGATCCCGGCCGGCACGCTGGAGATGTTCCTCGAGCTGTTGCGCGCCACCCACGGCAACCAGGTCTTGCGCCTCAAGGGCATCGTGAAGCTGGCCGAGATGCCCGAGACACCCGTCGTGGTGCACGGCGTGCAGCACGTCTTCCACCCGCCGGCGCGGCTGGAGCGCTGGCCGGACGACGACCACCGCACCCGGCTGGTGTTCATCACCAAAGACCTGCCCGAGCGCGCGGTGCGCGAACTGTTCGACGCCTTCATGAACAGGCCCGGCATCGACCGGCCCGACCGCGCCGCGCTCACCGACAATCCCCTGGTGCCCTTCGGCGGCCGCTGACGGCAGAGCGCTCTCGATAGCGCCCTTGCGCGGCCTAGCGGTTCGATTGATGCTGAGGTCGAATCAAGCGGCCGGTCGTCGCCGCGCAATCTCCGGCGGATAGGGGAAACGTCATGGAAAGGCTTTGGCTGCAGCATTATCCGCCGGGTGTGCCAGCCGACATCGACCCGTCGCGCTATCCGTCGCTGGTGGCGATGCTCGACGAGAGCTTCAAGGCCTTTGCCGGCCGCACGGCCTGCATCTGCATGGGCAAGGCCTTGACCTATGCCGAGCTGGACGAGGCCTCGCGCGCCTTTGCCGCCTGGTTGCAGAGCCGCGGCATCAGGCGCGGCGCCCGCGTCGCGATCATGATGCCGAACGTGCTGCAATATCCGGTGGCGATCTGCGCCGCGCTGCGCGCCGGCTGCACGGTGGTGAACGTCAATCCGCTGTACAAGCCGCGCGAACTGGAACCGCAGCTCAGCGACGCCGGGGCCGAAGCGATCATCGTGCTGGAGAACTTCGCCTCGGTGCTGCAGCAGGCGCTGCCGCACACCGCCGTCAAGCACGTCGTGGTCGCCGCCATGGGCGACATGCTCGGGCCCGTCAAGGGGACGATCGTCAATAGCGTGGTCCGGCACATCAAGAAGATGGTGCCGCCCTACGCGATCCCCGGCGCCGTCAAGTTCAACGACGCGCTCGCCGCCGGCCGCCGCCTCGCGCTGACGCCGGTCGCAAGCGGGCCCGACGACATCGCCTTCCTGCAATACACCGGCGGCACCACTGGCGCCGCCAAGGGCGCCATGCTGCTGCACCGCAATCTGGTCGCCAACGTCTTGCAGGTGGAAGCCTGGCAGGCGCCGATGCTCGCACTGCCGCCGCCGGTCGAGCAGTTGATGATCGTCACGGCGCTGCCGCTCTATCATATCTTCGCGCTGACGGCGTGCTTCCTGTTCGGCATGCGCAACGGCGGCACCTGCCTGCTGATCCCCAACCCGCGCGACATTCCCGGGCTGATCAAGGAGATCGCCAAATACAAGATCAACTGCTTCCCGGCGGTGAACACGTTGTACAACGCGGTGCTGCACCATCCCGACTTCGGCAAGCTCGACTGGAGCGGGTTGAAGTGCGCGGTCGCCGGCGGCATGGCGGTGCAGAAACCGGTCGCCGACGCCTGGATCAAGGCGACCGGCAAGCCGATCATCGAAGGCTACGGCCTGTCGGAAACTTCGCCGGTGCTGACCTGCAATCGCGGCGACATCGCCGAATGGACCGGCACCATCGGCCTGCCGCTGCCGTCGACCGAGATCGCCATCCGCGACGAGCAGAACCACGACGTGCCGCCGGGCGAACAAGGTGAGATCTGCGCGCGCGGCCCGCAGGTGATGAGCGGCTATTGGCAGCGGCCGGAAGAAACCGCGCTGGCGATGAGCGAGGACGGCTTCTTCCGCACCGGCGACATCGGCATCATGGACGCCGAAGGCCGCGTGCGGATCGTGGACCGCAAGAAGGACATGATTTCGGTCTCGGGCTTCAAGGTCTTCCCCAACGAGGTCGAGGAAGTGGCGATGAGCCACGGCGGCCTGATGGAATGCGCGGTGATCGGCGTGCCGGACGAACACTCGGGCGAAACGCCGAAGCTGTTTGCGGTGAAGAAGACCGACGTCACCAGCGCCGAGCTGCATGACTTCATGAAGGAGCGCCTCGCCGGCTACAAGGTGCCGCGTCAGATCGAATTCCGCACCGAACTGCCAAAGACCAATGTCGGCAAGATCTTGCGGCGCGCCTTGCGCGACGAAGCCGACGCGCCGAAACAACCATGAGCGGCAACGTCGCAGCGGCCGACATCGTCACGTTCTGGCGCGAGGCCGGGCCGGAGCGCTGGTTCAAGAAGGACCCCGCCTTCGACGACGAGATCAGGCGGCGCTTTCTCGCAGCGCATGAAGCGGCTGCGGCCGGCACGTTGTCGGCCTGGGAGACAAACGCCGAAGGCACGCTGGCGCTGCTCATCCTGCTCGACCAGTTTCCGCGTAACATGTTCCGCGGCGACGCGCGCGCCTTCGCCACCGACCCGCACGCGCGCGCCATCGCCGCCGGAGCGCTGGTGCGCGGCTTCGATGCGCAGGTGCCCGCCGGCCTGCGCCCGTTCTTCTATCTGCCGTTCGAGCATTCCGAGACGCTCGCCGACCAGGAGCGCTCGCTGGCGCTGTACAAGGCGAGCGGCGATGCCGACGGGCTGAAATGGGCCGAAGCGCACGCCGACATCATCCGCCGCTTCGGCCGTTTTCCGCACCGCAACGCCGCGCTCGGCCGCGCCACCACGGCGGCGGAGCAGGCCTTCCTGGACGGCGGCGGTTTCGCGGGTTAGATGCTGCCGGATGAATAAACTGGCGGTCCAAAATCTCCGGCTGCGCCTCGGCGACAACGAGATCCTCAAAGGCGTCTCGCTCACGGTGCCGGCCGGCGAAGTGGTCGCGCTGCTCGGGCCGTCCGGCTCCGGCAAGACCACACTGCTGCGCGCCGTCGCCGGGCTGGAGCAGCCGCATGCCGGCACCATCGCCATCGGCGAGCGGATATTCTTCGACGCCGCCCGCAGGCTGGAACTGCCGGCCGAGCAGCGCGGGCTCGGGCTGGTGTTCCAGTCCTACGCGTTGTGGCCGCACCGCTCCGTGTTCGACAACGTGGCCTACGGCCTGAAGCTGCGCAACACGCCGGCCGCCGAGATCAAGGTGCGCGTCGAGAAGACGCTCAACCAGATCGGCCTCGGCGATCTCGCCGCGCGCTACCCGCATCAGTTGTCCGGCGGCCAGCAGCAACGCGTCGCGATCGCGCGCGCGCTGGTCTACGAGCCGCCGGTCATCCTGCTCGACGAGCCGCTGTCCAATCTCGACGCCAAGCTGCGCGAGGAGGCGCGCGCCTGGCTGCGCACGCTGATCGTGACGCTCGGCCTCTCGGCCATCCACGTCACGCACGACCAGGTCGAGGCCATGGCGATCGCCGACCGCGTCGTGCTGCTGGAAAACGGCGTGGTCGCCCAGGAAGGCGCGCCGACGGCGCTCTACAACGAGCCGGCGACGCTGTTCGCGGCCGAGTTCATGGGCAGCAACAACCGGCTCGCCGGCACCCTCGTCGAAAACACCGGCGGCCGCGCCACGCTGGAGCTGTTCGGCGAAAAGCTGACCGGCCTGTCACGCACCGGCGCAGCGGCGGGCGCCAAGGCTGTCGGCATCATCCGGCTGGAGCGCGTGCGCTGCGCCGCCAGCGCCGGCCCCAACCGGCTGAAGATGGCGCTGAAGGCGCCGATGTATCTCGGCGAGCGCTGGGAGCTTGTGTTCGCGCGCGAGGACCTTGCGGTGCGGGCCTATGCCACGGCGCCGCTGCAGCCGGGCGAGCACTATGTCGAGTTTCCGCCTGAGGCATTGTGGGTGTTTTAGCCAGAGCCGTCGGCCCCGCGAAAGCGGGGACCCAGTACGCCGCAGCCGGCGTATTCTTGCGAACATTCTCTATGCTAGGGATTACTGGATGCCCGCCTTCGCGGGCATGACGGCAGAGTGTGGTGCAGCGAATGACTTCTTCCCTCCATGGCGTCTTCCCCTACCTCGTCTCGCCCATCGACCGCCAAGGCCACATCCTCACCGACGTGCTGGGCAAGCTTTCGTCCGACCTGATCGACGCCGGAGTGCACGGCCTGACGCCGCTCGGCTCGACCGGCGAGTTCGCCTATCTCGATCGCGCGCAACGCGAGGCGGTGGTGAAGACCACCATTGAAGCGGCGCACAAGCGCGTGCCGGTGATCGCCGGCGTCGCCTCAACCTCGACCGCCGACGCGGTCGCGCAGGCGAAGCGCTACCAGACGCTCGGCGCCGACGGCATCCTCGCGATCTGCGAGGCCTATTTCCCGCTCAAGGACGCGCAGGTCGAGGCCTACTTCCGCGCCATCGCCGATGCCGTCGACATTCCGGTGGTGCTCTACACCAACCCGAATTTCCAGCGCAGCGATCTCACGCTCGACGTGATCGCGCGGCTGTCCGAGCATCCGCGCATCCGCCACATCAAGGACGCCTCGACCAACACCGGCCGCCTGCTGTCGATCATGAACCGCGCGCCGAACATGAAGGTGTTTTCGGCCTCCGCGCACATTCCGGCGGCGGTGATGCTGATCGGCGGCGTCGGCTGGATGGCCGGCCCCGCCTGCATCGTGCCGCGCCAGAGCGTGCGGCTCTACGATCTCTGCCGCGCCGGCAAATGGCCGGAGGCGATGACGCTGCAACGTGAGCTGTGGCGCATCAACGAGGCCTTCGCCAGGTTCAACCTGGCCGCCTGCGTCAAGGCCGGCCTGCAGATCCAGGGCTACGCGGTCGGCGAGCCGGTGCCGCCGCAACAGCCCTTGAGCGCGGACGACCGCAAGGTGGTCGAGGCCATTTTGGCGGATGTCGAACGGCTGAAAAGTGCCTGATTTCGCGAGAGAATCGGGCCGCCCAACCGAATCTTAACGCTTCCTTGCTATCCGATTCCGATGGCCCTGCCGTCCTACGCATCCCGGCTGCCGCCAGCGCCGGGGCAAACCGCGCACGAGCAGACCGACGACAGCGTGCCGCCCTCGCCGGCGGCGCGGCTGGTCGCGCGCGTCAAAGCCATTCTCGCCGACAAGAGCGAAAGCCGGCTGGCGCAGCTCGTCGCCGGCAAGGTGTTTCTGGTGCGCGTCGCCAGCGCGCTGCTCGCGCTCGTTTCCCAAGTGCTGCTGGCGCGCTTCATGGGCGCGTTCGAGTTCGGCATCTATATCTACGTCTGGACCTGGGTGCTTATGATCGGCGCACTGTCCGACATGGGCCTGTCGTCCGCGGCGCGGCGCTTCATTCCGGAATACACCGAGGCGAAGGCGCTCGATCACCTGCGCGGCTTCTTGAGCGGCTCGCGCTGGCTGGCCTTTGCCATCGCCACCGCCGTCGGCGCCGTCGGTGCGCTCGGCGTCTTCCTGTTGCAGCCTTACATCGACCACTTCGCGGTGGTGCCGCTGTATCTCGCCTGCGTCACCATCCCGATCTACGGCCTGGTACAGGCGCAGGCCGGCATCGCGCAATCCTACGACTGGCCTAACCTCGCTTTGATGCCGTTCTACATCTGGCGGCAGCTCGCCATCACGCTGCTGATGGGCGGCGCCTGGTACTTCGGCGCGCCGACCGACGCCGTGACGGCGATGGTCATCGCCGTCGTCACCACCTGGGTGGTCACGCTCGGACAGTTGTTCGTACTCGACCGCCGCCTCAAGCAGAAAGTGCCGGCGGGGCCGAAACGCTACGAGGTCAAGACCTGGCTCGCCACGTCATTGCCGATTTTCGTGGTGGAAGGTTTCTACCTGCTGCTGACCTACGTCGACATTCTCGCGCTCGAGCACCTGCGCTCGCCCGACGAGGTCGCGGTCTATTATGCCGGCGCCCGGCTCCTGGCCATCGTCGCCTTCGTCTATTTCGCCATCGCCGGCGCGACCACGCACAAGTTCACGCAGTATCATGTCGCCGGCGACAAGCAACGCCTCGCCGCGTTCTTCAAGGAGACGACGCGCTGGACGTTCTGGCCGTCGCTCGCGGTGTGCGCGGCGATCCTCGTCTTCGGCAAGCCGCTGCTGTCGCTGTTCGGCGAGAACTTCGGCGCAGGCTATGCGGTGATGTTCATCCTCGCCGTCGGCATGCTGGCGCGCGCCGCCGTCGGTCCGGCCGAACGCCTCTTGAACATGCTGGGCGAGCGCACGCAGTGCGCCTCGATCTACGCCATCGCCTTTGCGGTCAACCTGGCGCTGTGCCTGCTGCTCATTCCGCCCATCGGCATCGAGGGCGCCGCGGTGGCGACGTCGACCGCGCTGGTGGTCGAGTCGATCATGCTGTACCGCGTCGCCAAGCGCCGCCTCGGCTTCCACGTATTTATCATGGGCGGCAACACCGCGCCGTCACCTTAAGCCTTCTCGCGCAACAGCCTTCTGATCACCTTGCCGGTCGTCGTCATCGGCAACGCGTCGATGAACGCGACCTCGCGCGGATACTCGTGCGCCGACAGCCGCGTGCGCACGAAGCTCTGGATCTCGCTCGCCAGCGCGTCCGAGGCGGTGTGGCCCGGCTTCAGCACGACGAAGGCCTTGACGATCTCGGTGCGCACGGCGTCCGGCTTGCCGACCGCGGCGGCCAGCGCCACCGCCGGATGGCGGATCAGGCAATCCTCGATCTCGCCGGGACCGATGCGGAAACCCGACGACGTGATGACATCGTCGTCACGGCCGACGAAGGAGATGTAGCCGTCGCCGTCGACCACGCCCTGGTCGCCGGTCGTCATCCAGTCGCCGATGAACTTGTCGCGCGTCGCCTCCGGCCGCCCCCAATATTCCAGGAACATCACCGGATCGGGGCGCTTCACCGCGATCTGGCCGATCTCGCCGGCTTTGACCTCCTGGCCGTCACGGTCGATCACCGCCACGATGTGGCCCGGCACCGGCTTGCCGATCGCGCCCGAGCGCATCATGCCGAGCTGCGCGCAGGAGCCGAGCACCAGATTGCATTCGGTTTGGCCGTAGAATTCGTTGATCCACAGCCCGAAGGCTTCCTTGCCCCATGCCAGCGCCTCGACGCCGAGCGACTCGCCGCCCGAGGCCACGGTGCGCAGCTTGAAATCGTAGCGGCCGCGCGGGCTCGGCACCGCCCGCATCATGCGCAGCGCGGTCGGCGGGATGAAGGCATTGCGCACGCCGGCCTTCACCATCAGCGCGAAGGCCTCCTCCGGATCGAACTTCTCGACCTTGCGCGCGACCACCGGCACGCCGTGATGCAGGCTCGGCAGCAGCACGTCGAGAAGCCCGCCGGCCCAGGCCCAGTCGGCGGGCGTCCAATAGCGGTCGCCGGCATGCGGGAACGGATAATGCGGCAGCTCGGCGCCGGGCAGATGGCCGAGCAGCACGCGATGGGCGTGCAGCGCGCCCTTCGGCTGGCCGGTGGTGCCGGAGGTGTAGATCATCATCGCCGGATCGTCGGCGGCGGTGTCCACCGCGGTGAAGTCGGACGACGCCTTCGCCAGCAGGTCGTGGAAGCCGAGCGCGCCGTCGCCCGCGCCGTCGATCGACAGCACGCATGTCAGGTCCGGCACGTCGTTGCGCACCTCGGCGAGCTTGGCGAGGCCCTGCGCATTGGTGAGCAGCGCCGTAGCGCCGGAATTCTGCAGGCGGAAGCTGAGCGCGTCCGGCCCGAACAGCACGGCGATCGGCAGCGCCACCGCGCCTAACTTGTAGAGCGCGACATGGGCGGCGGCGACTTCCGGGGCCTGCGGCAGCATGATCGCGACGCGGTCGCCGCGCGCGACGCCATGCGCGCGCAGCGCATTGGCGAGCCGGTTGGAGGTCTCGCGCAGCCAGCCGTAGGTGATGTCGTCGGTGCCGCCGTCCGGCCTCATATGCAGGATGGCGAGGCGGCGCGGATCAGCTGCGGCCCAGCGGTCGCAGATGTCGACGCCGATATTATAGCGCGCCGGTATGTTCCAGCGGAACTGACGGTAGAGCGTATCGTAGTCGTCGATCTTCGGTCCCGGCATGGCCGGCAAGCTAGTCAGGCCCGCGCCCGAGGTCCAGAGCCACGACGGCTCGGCGGCCCGATGTCCTCGATCGCCAGCAGGCTGCGCAGCGCCGTGCGCGGCTTGACCAGATCCGCGAGCGTATATTCGTCCAGCACCGCCATGAACGCTTCGCCCGCGCGCGCCAGTGCGCGGCGCAGTCCGCAGCCTGCCCGGATCGCGCAGGGCGCATTGACCGGCTCGAAGCAGGGCACCAGCGCCATGTCCTGTTCGGTGCGCCGCACGACGTCGCCGAGCCTGATTGCTGCGACGGGTTTGGCGAGCCGCAGGCCGCCGCTGCGGCCGCGCACGGTTTCGACATAGCCGGCGATACCGAGCTGATGGGCGACCTTCATCAAATGGTTCTTGGATATGCCGTAGCTTGCGGCGATCTCGCTGATGGTGGCGAGTTTGTCGTCCTTGACCGCGAGATACATCAGCATCCGCAGCGAATAGTCGGTGTAGACGGTAAGCCGCATGCAAGGTTCCTTCGCGCCCGGCGCCTAATAGAGGTATTTGAGATATTGCTTTCCAGCAAGCGCGCGGTAAGATGCATTTAAAATGTATGTTTTAGGGAGGGCCCCCATGGGCAGTTCCACATCGATCGGCAATGTCGTGGCGCGGCTGTTCCTGTTCCCCGGCGACGTCGCCTGCGCCATCACGGGGCTGGACAGCGACGGTCAGCGCGAACTGGTCCGCATGCTGGTCAATTCGCTGGTCTGGGTCGTGATCGGCATGCTGGTGGCCGTGGTGGTGACGTGACGCAGATAGCGATCAGGACCGCCGCGCCGGACTTGGCTCTGACCGAGGAAGAGATCGGCCGGCTGGTCGATACGTTCTACGCCAAAATCCGCGTCGATCCGGAACTGGGGCCGGTGTTCGAGCGGGCGATCTCGGACTGGGGACCGCATCTCGAGACCATGCGGCGGTTCTGGTCGTCGGTGATGCTGACCAGCGGCCGTTACAAGGGCAACCCGGTCGCCGCCCATAAGCGCGTCGACGGCATCGAACTCCATTTGTTCGAACGCTGGCTGGCGCTGTTCGACGCGACCTGCCGCGAGCTGTTCGACGACGCGACCGCCGCCGCCTTCAACGAGAAGGCCGCGCGCATCGCCGAAAGCCTCAAGTTCGCGCTGTTCTACCGGCCCGACCGGGCATGGCCGACGAGCGCCGCCCAGCTTTCGTAGCTAGCTCTTGCGGTCGTCCGGCTCGGCCAGGATCAGCGCCCAATAGACCTTGTACTTCGAGCCCGGCGTATAGACCGCGGCGATGCCCATGCGGGTCGCGCCCTTCAGCAGCATGTTGGCGCGGTGCGGGGCTGAATCGCGCCAGCCGGAAAACGCCTCCGCCAGCGTGTGATAGCCGGCGCTGATGTTCTCCGCCGCCGTCTTGGCGTCGTAGCCGGACGCCCTCAGCCTTGCCACGAACGGCTTGCCGGCGCTGTGGTCGAGCTTGTCGCGCTTGGCCATGACCTGGGCTTGCGCCTGCGCCAGCCGCGTTAGCTCGGGATCGAGCGTCACCGCCGGCAGGCCGTTGTTGGCGCGGTAGCCGGTGATCATCGAGGC
>CAYJPU010000018.1:0-17582 GCA_964372105.1 uncultured Undibacter sp. | reverse complement strand
TTGAAAATCGATACCCCCGTTGCGGGAATCTTGCGCTAGCATGGGTGGAAGAATGGCGGCACGGCCCGCGGGGCGCGCGGCATCGACGCCGGCACCTGCGGCCGACAAGCAAAGCCAGAAAACCGCGGCAAAAAACGCGGCGAGGAAACGGGGAGAGGATGCCATGAAGCGATGGAGCAGATACGTGCTGGCAGCGCTGCTGCTGGCCGGCGCGGCGCAGATCGAGGCGCAGGCGCAAGACAAATACCCGAGCCGGCCGATCAAGGTGATCGTGCCCTACGCCCCCGGCGGCGCCACCGACATTGTCGCCCGCATCGTCGGCGACGAATTCCAGAAGGTCACCGGCCAGGGCTTCGTGGTAATCAACAAGCCGGGCGCCAACGGACTCTTGGCGATCGAGGAAATGGCCAAGTCGACGCCCGACGGCTACACGCTGATGCTGGGCAACGTCTCGACCAACGCCATCACGCCGGTCCTCTACGCCAAGAAGTTGAGTCTCGATTACGGCAAGAGCGTCACCGCGGTGACCAACCTGATCGACGTGCCCGCGTTCATGCTGGCGAGCACGGCCAACGACTTCCCGCCCAAGTCGGTGAATGAATTCATCGACTACGCCAAGAAGAACCCCGGCAAGGTGCGCTACGGCTCGGTCGGCATCGGCTCCTACACGCACTACGACATCGCCTATTTCGCCAAGCGCGCCGGCGACCTCGACTTGCAAGGGCTGCCGAACAAGAACGGCGCCTCGGGCGTCATTCAGGACTTGCTGCGCGGCGACGCACAGACCGCGTTCCTCAACGTCGCGTCGACCGGCCCGCAGGTGCAGGCCGGCAAGCTGCGCGCGCTCGCGGTGGTCAACCGCACGCGGCTCAAGGACTACCCTGACGTCCCGACCATGCAGGAAGCCGGCTTTGCCGACGTCGGCACTGTCGCCTGGAACGCACTGTTCGCGCCTGCGGCGACGCCGAAGCCGGTGCTGGAGGCGCTGCACCAGGCGGTGATCAAGGCGCTGAAATCGCCGGACGCCCAGGCGAAGTTCGCCAAGCAGCACTTCAACGTGGTGCCGAGCGCCTCGCTCGCCGACGCGCAGAACTGGCTACGCGGCGAGATGAAGCACTGGGAGACCATCACCAGTCAGGTGAAGATCGACGTGGGGCAGTAGCGGTGCGCGTCCCGGGCGCGGCGCAGCGCGATAGCGGTGCGCCGCAGACCCGGGACCCAGCTTTCTTAATTACCGGGGCCTCGGATCTGCGCCGCACCACTTCGCCATAGCGCGTCGCAGACGCGCGTAAACGCGCTTATGGCTACGTGCTGCGCCGCGTCCGGGGCACGACGCCCTGCTACTTCGCGCCCTGCAACGCCTGCCACACGCGATCCGGCGTCGCCGGCATGTCGAGTTGCGCGCCTTTCGGCAACGCGTCGAGGATGGCGTTCATCAGCGCCGGCGGCGCGGCCGTGGTGCCGGCCTCGCCGGTGCCCTTCACGCCGAGCGGGTTGGTGCGGCAGGCGACGGCGTGATGCTCGACCTTCATCGCCGGCATCAGATGCGCGCGCGGCATGGCGTAGTCCATGAACGAGCCGGACACGAGTTGGCCTTCGGCGTCGTACACCGTGCTCTCGGCCAGCGCCTGACCGAGACCCTGCGCGACGCCGCCGTGCACCTGGCCTTCGACCACGACGTCGTCGAGGACGTTCCCACAGTCTCCAACGGCTACATAACTCACGATATCGATGGCGCCGGTGTCGGGGTCGATCTCGACCTCGGCGACGTGGCAGCCGTTCGGGAACGACGACGGCACCTTGACATTGCCCGTGGTGTCGAGGCTTTCCGGGATGACGCCCTGACGGGCCAGTTCGCTGGCGCGCTCGGCGACGTCAAACAGCGACACCTCGCGGCCGGTGCCTTTGACGCCGAACTTGCCGTTTCGATACTCGACGTCCGCTTCGCCGGCCTGCAGCAGGATGGCGGCCACGCGCTTGCCCTTTTCGAGCACCAAATCGGCGGTGCGGGCGATGGCGCTGCCGCACATCATGGCCGAGCGCGAGGCGACCGCGCCGAAACCCGGCACGTCGCGCGCCGAATCGCCAGTCTGCAACGAGACGTTCTCGGGCGCGACGCCGAGCCGGCGCGCGGCGACCTTGCCGAACACCGTCTGGTGGCCCTGCCCGCTGGCGCCGGAGCCGATGCTGACGATGGCGCGGCCGCCGCCGGGGAAGGTGATGCGCGCCGCCTCCTCCGGCCAGGCGCCGGCAATCTCAAGATAGCAGCCGAGGCCGAGGCCGCGCAGTCTGCCGGCCTTCTTCGCCGCCTTCTTGCGCGCGGCAAAGCCGGCATAGTCGGCCAGCGTCAGCGCGCGCTCGAACACGGCCGGGAAATCGCCGCTGTCGTAGGTGTTGTCGAAGGCGGTGGTGTACGGCATCTGTTTCGGCTGGATGAAATTGCGCCGGCGCAGTTCGGCGCCGTCGATGCCGGTCTGGTCGGCGGCGGCGTCGATCACCCGCTCGATCAGATAGCTCGCCTCCGGACGGCCGGCGCCGCGATAGGGCCCGGTCGGGACCGTGTTGGTCATCACGCAGCGCGTGTTCAACTGCGCCAGCGGAATGTCGTAGACCGTCGGCAGGCAGCCGGAGATGTGCGTGGTGACGCAGAAATGCGCGACGCCGGTGAAGTAGGCGCCCATGTTGCCGATGCAGTCGACACGTAGCGCCTGGAAGCGCCCGCGCTTGGTGAGCGCAAGTTCGACCGTATAGAACGAGTCGCGGCCCTGGTTGTCGGTGACGAAGGCTTCCGAGCGCGTCGATAGCCAGTGCACCGGCTTCTTCAGGAGCCGCGAGGCGTACAGCATCGGGACATATTCAGGATAGAGCCAGCCCTTCATGCCGAAGGCGCCGCCAACGTCTTCGGCGACGATGTGCATCTCTTCCGGCTTGATGTTCATCGCGCCGCAGATCTGCATGCGCAGACCCGCGAAGCCCTGGTTGCCGCAGCGCAGCTCGAAGCGCTGCTTCTCGGCATCGTAGCTGGCGGTGGCGGCGCGCGGCTCCAGCGACGCCACGACGAGGCGCTGGTTGACCAGCTCGACCTTCACGACATGCGCGGCCTCGGCGAAGGCGCGCTCGAGCGCGGCGTTCTTCTTGCCGTCGGCGTCCTGCGGCGCGGTCCAGTCGAACGCGACGTTGTTCGGCGCCTCGGGCCAGAGCTGCGGCGCGCCCGGCTTGACGGCGGCGCGCGCGTCGGTGACCGGCGTGAGAATTTCGTATTCGACCGCGACCTTTTCGCCGGCGTCCTGCGCGGCGGCGGCGGTCTTGGCGATGACCATCGCCACCGGCTCGCCGACATGCAGCACGCGTTCATGCGCCAGCGACGGCCGGTGCGGCGACACCGGCACCTTGCCGCCGCGGCCGGGGATCGGATGCGGATGCGAGATCGAGTGATAGTGCTCGCCTTCGAGATCGGCGCCGGTCAGCACCGCCACCACGCCGGGCGCGGCTTTCGCCGCCGCCGTGTCGATCCGGGTGATGTTGGCGTAGGCATGGGGCGAGCGCACGAAACAGGCCGCGAGCGCGCCCGCCGGCTTGAGGTCGTCGCCGAAACGGCCGGCGCCGCGCAGCAGCGCATCGTCCTCGATGCGGCCGGTCCAGGCGGCGTAGTCGGCGGTGCGGGCAGCGGTCGATGACGACATGGACTTGTCTCCAGGGACGAACGTTCAGAGCTTGTGGTCGGTGATGCCGGCCTCGGCGTAAAGGGCGTTGATGTGCTCCTTCACGCTCGGGTCGATGGTGTCGTTTTCGGGGTGCGGCGCCCAGCCGACCTTGGCGCGGGCATAGATCGCCATTTCCTCATCCTGCTGCGAGGTGCCGCCGCTGATGCCGTAGGCCCCGACCATCTCGTTGCCCTTAAAGACCGGCGCCGAGCCGCCGGAGGCGGCGATGCGGCCGTTGGTCATGGCGGCGAGGCTGACCAGGAGCTGCGGGTTGCGCTCCTTGAACCATTGCTGGATCACGAGGCCGTCCGGGAACCGCGGGCTCATGGAGCGGAACGCCGCGACCGTATAGGCCTTGGCGATGGCGGTGTCGGGCGTGATGAAGCCCGCGTCATCCATGCGCTCGACCGCGATGATGTGACCTTCGGGGCCGACCACCGCGATCGAGACCGGGACGCGCATCGCCTCGGCCTTTTCGATCACGGCCTTGATGAAGTCGCGGCATTCCACCGCTCGTAGTTTCGCCATACCGCGTTCTCCCCCGACGCATTTATGTTTCGTTAACCGGCTGGTATCCGGAATTAACCGCAAAACAACCGATCCGGGAATAGCGTGCTGACAACCCGGATCAGGAAGATGGCTGAAGATTCCCCCGCACCCGCCACCGCGCACGATCTGCGTTTAGTCGCTCTGTCCGGCGGGCTGTGTTTCGGCGCCTGTTTCGTTCTTTTTCAAACCGCCGTCCCGGCCGCCGAACGGCTGGGCTTGGCCCCCTCGCTTTTTGTCTCGGCCTACCTCGCGACCCTTCCCGCCATGCTGGCGATGGCCGCCGCCGGGCTCATCCTGACCCGAAGACTGCGGCAGCACAATCTGCGCATGGAGGTGGCCCTCAACAATATGGCGCAGGGCCTGTGCATGTTCGACGGCAACGAGCGGCTGGTGATCTGCAATCAACGCTATCTCGACCTGTACCAAGTCCCGGCGGCGGTGGCGCGGCCGGGCATCACCCTCACCAGGCTGCTGGAGTATCGTGCCGCCAACGGCACCTTCGAGCGCGACATCGCGGCCTACCGGCGCGACCTGTTCGAGCCGCTCAAGCAGGGCAGGACATCCACCACCGAGGTCAGATCCGCCGACAAGCGGGCGATCAGCGTCATCAACGAGCCGATGCCGCACGGCGGCTGGGTCGGCACGCACGAAGACGTCACCGAGCGGCGCGAATCGGAACGCGCGCGCGCCCTCATGCAGGAGCAGCAACAGCGGCGCGCGGCGATCGACCAGGCCATCGCGGCCTTCCGTCAGCGCGTGGAAGCGCACCTGCACAGCGTCGGCGACGGCGCCATGGCGATGCGCACGACCGCGACCACGCTGCTCGACAATTCCCGCCGCACCACCGAGAGCGCCGAGAGCGCCGTCTCCGCCTCCAACGAGGCGTCGGTGAATGTCGACACCGCGGCGGTCGCCGCCGACGAACTGTCCGGTTCGATCGGCGAGATCGGCCGGCAGCTTGCGCGGGCGACCGAGAACGTGCGCGCGGCGGTGTCGGAAGCCCAGGACACCGACTCGCAGATCAGCGCGCTGGCGCAGGCCGCCAAGAAGATCGGCGACGTCATCAAGCTGATCCGCAACATCGCCGGCCAGACCAACCTGCTGGCGCTCAACGCCACCATCGAGGCGGCGCGCGCGGGCGAGGCCGGCAAGGGCTTCGCGGTGGTCGCGCAAGAGGTCAAATCGCTGGCGGTGCAGACCGCGAAGGCGACCGAGGACATCTCCACGCTGGTACTGTCGGTGCAGGGCGCGACCGGCGGCGCGGTGCAGGCGATCGGCCGCATCGCCGGGCGGATGCAGGAGATCGACACCTACGCCAACGCCGTCTCGGCTTCGGTCGAGGAACAAGGCGCGGCCACCGACGAGATCTCGCAGAACGTGGCGAGCGCGGCCGAAGGCGCGAAGCTGGTGGTGAACGTGCTCGACGCGGTCGCGGTCGCCGCCGGCCAGACGCGCCGGTCGGCGGAAAGCGTGCTCACCGCCTCGCAGGCGGTGGAATCGGCGAGCGACGAACTGCGCCGCGCGGTCGAAGGCTTCCTGAGCCGCGTCGCGGCCTAGGCTAGAACAACCCCGCCAGCCAATAGAACGTTGCGGCAATGAAGGCCGAGGCCGGGATCGTGATGATCCAGGCCATCACGATGTTGTTGGCGACGCTCCAGCGCACCGCCGACAGCCGGCGCGAGGCGCCGACGCCGATGATGGCGCCGGTGATGGTGTGCGTGGTCGAGACCGGAATGCCGAGCCAGGTGGCGCCGAACAAGGTCAACGCACCGCCGGTTTCGGCGCAGAAGCCCTGCATCGGGGTCAGCCGCGTGATCTTGGAGCCCATGGTTTTCACGATGCGCCAGCCGCCGAACAGCGTGCCGGCCGCCATCGCGAATTGGCACGAGATCACCACCCAGAACGGCACGTGGAATTCGCTGCCGAGATAGCCCTGCGAATAGAGCAGCACGGCGATGATGCCCATGGTCTTCTGCGCATCGTTGCCGCCGTGGCCGAGCGAATAAAGCGACGCCGAGATGAATTGCAGGCGCTGGAAGGTGCGGTCGACCGCGAACGGCGTGGTGCGGACAAACAGCCAGGACAGGAGGAGCACCAAGACCAGCGCCAGCAGGAAGCCGGTCACCGGCGAGGCGACGATGGCGGCCGTGGTCGGCACCAATCCCTTCCAGACGATGGCGCTGAGCCCCGCCTTGGCGATGCCGGCCCCGACCAGGCCGCCGATCAGCGCATGCGAACTGCTGGAGGGGATGCCGAGACCCCAGGTGATCAGGTTCCACAGGATCGCGCCCATCAGCGCGCCGAACACCACGCGGGCATCGATGGCGCCGGCTTCGATGATGCCGGTGCCGAGCGTGTTGGCGACATGCAGGCCGAAGAACAGAAAGGCGATGAAATTGAAGAACGCCGCCCAGGCCACCGCGTATTGCGGCCGCAGCACGCGGGTGGAGACGATAGTGGCGATCGAATTGGCCGCGTCGTGCAGGCCATTGAGGAAGTCGAAGGCGAGCGCGACCGCGATCAGCCCGATCAGCAGCGGCAGCGACAACGCGGCGTCCATAACGGGGTCCCAGCCTGACTAAACGTGCTCGATCACGATGCCGTGCATGACATTGGCGACGTCGTCGAAGCGGTCCACCACCTTCTCGAGATGGTCGTAAACCTCGTTGCCGACGAAGAACGCCATCGGATCGCTCTTGGTGGAGTGGTAGAGCGCCTTCATGCCGATGTCGTGCAGTTCGTCGGCGCGGCCTTCCAGCGCCGACAGTTGCTCGGTGAGCGTGCTGATGCGCACGGCGTGCGTGCTGATCTTGTTCAAGAGCGGCACCGCCTCCTGCACGAGCTGGGCGGACTTCACGATGGCGTCGCCCATGTCCTTCATCTGCGGCGTGAAGTCGGTCACGTCGAACAGGATTGCGGTCTTGGCGGTCTTCTGCATCTGGTCGATGGCGTTATCCATCGCGGTGATCAGGTCGCGGATGCTGCCGCGGTCGAACGGCGTGATGAAGGACCGGCGCACGGCGATCAGCACCTCGCGGGTGGCGTTGTCGGCGTCGTGCTCGCGGTCCATGACGGTCTGACAATTGCGGGCGACGGCGCCGCCGCCTTCCATCATCGCGCGCAGCGCCTCGGCGCCCGCCAGCACGGCCTGCGAATGGCGTGCGAACAGCTCGAAGAAGCGCTCCTCCTTCGGCATCAAGGCGTGAAACCAGCGCATCATGGACCGTCTCCCGGGCGCCCTCAGCGAATCAGCGGCCAGAGCCTAAACGCTCGGCGGCCGGGAATGAAAACGGCGCAGGCGAAGGCGTCCAGAACAACGGGCATAACTGGCAGGCGCGCCCGCTGTACCGCCCCATAATACACAGGCCTGACGGTGGTTTTCCCGCTGTCAAATTGCCTGTGGGGAACTCGACCGTCCGTCCATACCACCCCGGCGGCGACGCTTCCGCCGCCCTGTGCAACCCAAGAATTGCTGCATATAGAGACGGGCTCGGATAGTTTGCGGGCAACAATAAAGTTCGAAGGGTCGGGGACGATTATGCGGTTGGGTTACTTCACGATGCCGGTGCACCCGCTGGAGCGGCCTTGGGCCGAGACGCTGCGCGAGGACCGCGAAGCGGTCATCTTGTGCGACAAGCTCGGCTTCTACGACGCTTTCGTCGGCGAGCACCTGACCGACGGCTGCGAGAACGTCACCAACAGCATGCTGTTCCTCGCGACCCTGATCAACGACACCAAGAACATCAAATTGGCGAGCGGCACCTGCAACCTGTCGCAGATCCACCCCGTGGTGATCGCCGCCAACGCCGCGATGTTCGACCATCTGGCGCAAGGCCGCTTCATCATGGGCGTTTCCGCCGGCGCGCTGACCTCCGACGCCGAGGCGCTCGGGCTTCTGGAGGAAGACCGCAACAAGATGTTCGCCGAGGCGATCGACGTGATTCTGGCGATCTGGGAGCGCGACCCGCCCTACGACATCGACTTCCCGAACAACCGCTTCAAGGTCTCGACCGGACGCACCTCGGCGCTCGAACTCGGCGTCGGCTACATGCCGAAGCCGTTCCAGAAGCCACGGCCGGAGATCGTCGGCACCGTGGTGGCGCCGTTCTCGCCGGGTGTGGTGCTGATGGGCAAGCGCGATTTCCATCCGCTGTCGGCCAACTTTCTGCTCGCCAAGCACATGAAGTCGCATTGGGCGAACTACGCCAAGGGCAAGGCCGAGGTCGGCGAGACCGCCAAAGTGGCCGACTGGCGCGTGGCGCGCACGATCTTCGTCGCCGACGACGACAAGACCGCGCTTGCCTACGGCCGCGAGGACGCCAACAGTCCGTACCGGTTTTATTTCTCGCAGATGCGCAACAAGATGAAGCGCGGCGGCCGGCTCTACGTGTTCAAGAGCCACAAGGAGCAGCCGGACGACGAGATCACGCACGACTTCGTCATGAACCACTGCGTCATCCACGGCACCGTCAACAAGGTGGTGGACGAGATCCTCAAGATGCGCGAGGAGATCGGCGACTTCGGCGAACTGGTCTACGCCGGCATGGACTGGGTGGACGAGAAGCTCGCCCGCCGCTCGATGCAGCTGATGGCCGAGGAAGTGATGCCGCGCGTCAACGCAGCGATCGGCAAGCGCGCCGCGGCGGAGTAATAAATTCTGTCATTCCGGGGCCGTCCGCAGGACGGAACCCGGAATCCAGTATCCAGACACAGGCTCAAATCCGCGGCCCTGGATTCCGGGTTCGCACACCTTCGGTGTGCGCCCCGGAATGACCGGCTAGAACGTCGCAGCCATCAGCTTCCCGACCGCTGCCCCGCCCTTTCCAACTCATCCGCCGGCACGCAGGCCGCGACGTATCGCGACTGCCGAAGGATCAGCGCGGCGCCGGCAGCGGCGACGACGAGATCGCACCGCCGCTGGCGGTCGGCCCACTGTTGGCGAGGCCGGGCGCGGTCGGCGCCGGGCCACCCACGCCGGCGGCCGGCGCACCGGCAGCGGCCGTCTGCGGCGGCCTGCCAGGCAGCACCACGACGCGGGTGCCGGTCTGCACACGGCTGTAGAGATCCTCGATGTCCTCGTTCAACAGGCGGATACAGCCCGACGACACGGTCTGCCCAATGGTCGAGGGTTGGTTGGTGCCGTGGATGCGGTACAGCGTGTTGCCGAGATAGAGCGCGCGCGCGCCGAGCGGATTGCCCGGCCCGCCCGCCATCATACGCGGCAGATAGGGCTGGCGCTCGATCATCTCGGTCGGCGGGAACCAGTCCGGCCATTCCTTCATCTTGGAGACGCGCTCGGTGCCCGTCCAGGTGAAGCCCTCGCGGCCGACGCCGATGCCGTAACGCATCGCCTTGCCGCTGCCGAGCACCAGATAGAGGTAGGTGTTCGGCGTATCGATGATGATGGTGCCGGCCGGCTCCTTGGTCGTGTAATCGACGAGCTGCTTCTTCAGGTTCTCCGGCAGCGCCTTGGGCTGGCCGGTTTCCGGCTGATCCTCGGGCGGCAACGTCATCACGCTGGCGTTGCCGGACGGCGCGGCCTGCGGCGCAGCGCCGGGCGCGGCGGCCGGAGCGGCGCCGATGGCGGCGGGCGGGCGCGCCACGTCATCGTTCGGGCGCGGGCCCCGCTGGTCGAGCTGGTGGCCGTAATAAGGGGCGCGGCCGTCCTGCACGGGCAGGCCCGGCGGCGGCAACTGGCCGGAATCGGCCTCCTCGACCGGATAGGGCAAAATGCGGCTCGGCGCGCCCTGGGTCATCTGACGCTGGCGCGAGGACCGGGACGCCGGCTGATCGTCATCGTCTTCGTCGATCCAGAAGCCGCGGGGCAGCGGGCTCTCGTAGGCGCCGGCCGGCGGCGCGCCGCGATAGGACGGCGAGCCAGCACGGGACGTCTGCGCCTCGGCCGTGGCGGCCAGGAGCGCCATCGCGGCGGGCAGCGTCAGCAGAAAAGCACCAAACGGTCGAATCATTCGTCACCTGTGGCGCGCGCGGCCCCCACCGCCAAACCGCGCTCTGGATGCCCCGGGATGAAGGCACATTCAAGACATTATTGCGATTTTGTCGCCGCCTCACGGCTTGTTGCGCCTGCCGCCGCTCCAACGGCAGAAGGGGATCGCGTTCCCCTCCCCCCGCGAGCGTTTGCGAGCGCGGGGAGGGGGTGGGGGCAAAAACGTCGCGTCAGCAAAGCGCCCCCCGCCCTGACCCCTCCCCGCCACGCGCAAGAGCGCGCGTGGGGAGGGGGAGAAGAAACACGCCTACTTCTTGGCTTCCGCCGCCAGCACCTGCTTGGCGACGCGGTGGCAGTCGACCGCGGCCGGGAAGCCGCAATAGACCGCGACCTGGCGCAGGATCGCGGACAGTTCCTTGGGCGTCAGCCCGTTGCGCAGCGCGCCGCGGAAATGCGCCTCGAACTCGTGCATGCGGCCGAGACAGGCGATCATGCCGAGATTGAGGATGCTGCGGTCGCGCGGCTTGAGGTCTTCGTCGGTCCAGGTGGCGCCCCAGCAATACTCGGTGAGGAACTCCTGGAATTTGCGGTTGAAGTCGTCGGTATTGGCGACGGCGCGGTCGACGTATTCGTCGCCCAGCACCTTGCGGCGCATGGCCATGCCACGATCATACATTGCCTTATCCATTGAGCAGTCTCCCTTACGTGACGGTTCATTCCGCCTGATGCGGCCATGTTGACAGAGATCGACCGATCCCGTCCATTCGCTCTCCGCGGAGCTACCATGTCCTCACACATCCTCATCGTCGGCTGCGGCGCCATCGGCGGCCTGTTTGCGTCGGCGTTGAGCGCGGTGGCCAAAGTCACCGCCTACGACGCCAATGCCGAGCACGTCGCTGCGATCAACGCCCACGGATTGCGCGTCACCGGCAAAAGCCCGCGCACCGCGCGCATCGCCGCCACCGACGACGCCGCAACGCTCGACGGCGTGGCGTTCGACGCCGTGATCTTCCTGATCAAATCGAAGATCACCGCCGACGCGCTGGCGCAGTTGCGGCCGCGGCTCGCGGGCAACCCCATTCTGGTGACGCTGCAAAACGGCATGGGCAATGCCGAGGTGCTGCTGTCGGTGCCGGAGGCCGTGGTGGCGCGCGGCGTCACCATGAATGCCGGGCGCTTCGTCGGGCCGGGCGAGATCGAGAACCTGATCGAGGGCAACAGCTGGCTCGGGCCGGTGCGCGGCAGCGTTGACGATCTCAAGCCGCTGGCCGCGCTGTTCACCGCCGCCGGCTATCCGACCGAGGTGCTGGCCGACCCGATGGGCGCGGTGTGGTCGAAGTTCGTGTTCAACTGCGTGATGAACCCGATCGGCGCGCTGATGATGGGCGACAACGCCGCGCGCTACGAGACGGCCGAGATGCGCGCGCTGATCGACGACATGGCGGCGGAGTGCATGACGGTGGTTCATATGTTGGGCGGCAGCTTCGCCTTCCCGCCCATGGAGTTTGTCGACAAGGTGCGCGCCGGCGAAATACCGATCTCGCCGCACGCCGGCTCGATGGCGCTCGACATCGCCCGCGGCGTGCCGACCGAGATCGACGAGCTCACCGGCTTCATCGTGCGGGAGGGCGAGCGCCTGTCGGTACCGGTCGCGACCTGCAAGACGGTCTACCGGCTGATCAAGGGGCTCGAGACCGCCGGGCGGCGGCGGATCGTCAATTCTCGCTGAATCAGTGACTTAGCCGGACACACCGCCGGTTTATCCCCGCTGTCCCCACTATCCCGGCGGCACAGGATTCCCCGTGGCGGCGCGTTTAACCCATAGGCCAGGGACTACAATGGATCGGGACTTTCAATGGCGGCCATCGGGCGCGCATGGACGACAGTGACGAAGCGCTCATGGCAAGGGTCGCGCGCGGCGACCAGCCGGCGTTTCGCGTTCTGGCGCGCCGCCACGCGCCCGCCATCGTCAGATTGGCGCGGCGCATCCTCGGCAATACCGCCGATGCCGAGGACGTGGCGCAGGAGGCCATGCTGCGCGTCTGGACCCATGCGCCACGCTGGCAGCCGCTGGCGGCGTTCAAGACCTGGCTCACGCGCGTGGTGGTCAATCTCTGCCTCGACCGCAAGCGGCGCGCGCCGTGGGTCGAGCTGGAAGCGGCCGGCGAGATCGCCGATTCCGCGCCGGTGGCGAGCGAACTGGCGGAGACGGACGAACGTGAGCGCCTCCTGCAAAGGGCGATCGCCGAACTGCCCGACCGCCAGCGCACGGCGATCGTGCTCACCTACAGCGAGGGTATGAGCAATGCGCAGGTGGCGGATATTCTCGACACCTCGGTTTCGGCGGTCGAGACACTGCTGGTCCGCGGCAAGCAGAACCTGCGCCGCGCGCTCGGCGGCATTATCGACGACGGCGACTAGGAGGGCGAATATTGATGAATAACGAACAGCTCCAGATTTTCCTCGACAGCCATGGCGCCGATCCGGCGCACTGGCCGGACACGCAGCGCGCCGCCGCCGAACGGCTGATCGCCAGCGATGCGCAGGCGCGCGCGATTTTTGCGCAGGCGCAGCGGCTCGACGCCTTGCTGGCGCAGGCGCATGACGCCGGCGCCGAAGACGCTGCCGCGGCCGCACGCGTGCTGGCGCGGCTCACCGTACTGCCGCGGCAGAAGCGGCCGTTCTGGCACTGGCCGCTGGTGCTGCTCGACTGGCAGTTCGCGCCGGCCTGGCCGCGCGTCGCCGCCCTCGCAAGCTGCGCCGCCATCGGCTTCATGGTCGGCATCGCCGGGCTCGACCGCAAACTCGAGCGATACGATGCGTTACAGAATGTCACGGCCGGCAGCGATATTTCCGCCATATTCGAGCCCGAAGTCCTGACCGGAGCGCGGCCATGACCCTGGCTCAAACCGCGCCACTCACGGGGGGCCGCTCGTCGCGCTGGCTACTGCTCGGCTCGTTGGCGCTCAATTTGTTCTTCATCGGTATTGCCATCGCCATGGCGATCCGCGGACCGGCGCCGCCGCCGAGTTGGGACCGTAACGTGTTCGTGCGGGTCGAGCGCATCGCCGCAACTTTGCCGCCGGCCGACGCCGACCTGTTGCGCGGCGCGGTCAACAGCGGCAAGCAGACGTTAGAGGCCGCGCAGAAAGACTACCGCACCGCGCAGCATCAGATCCGCCTGATGTTGCGGCAAGAGCCGTTCGCGGTGGATGACTTGCGCACGGCGATGGCAAAAACGCGCGCGGCACGCCAGAACTTCGACCAGATTCTGCAGGGCATCTTTGCCGATACCGCTACGCGAATGTCGCCTGCCGGACGCCAGGCGCTCGCCGATTGGCCGCCGGGCAGAAATTCAGCAAGCAAGCCGTAATCAATACGGCTAGGGTCGTTTCAGGGCGTCAATTGTAAGTCTGGAATTTGTCATATGCGTTGCGGAACCAGTTCAACGGCGGCGGGAACGAAACGTCGGACGCGCCCGTTCTTGATCATGCTTCAAGGGATGGTGCTGACGTTGCCGCTCGGCGGCTGCCTGCTCAGCAACGACAAGCCGGAGCCCGGCCTCGATATTCCGCAGTTCTACAGCGCCGGACCGAAGAACCCGAAAGTTGCGGAAACGGCGCTGCCGCCGCTCGACTGGTGGCGCTCGTTCCGCTCGCGCGAACTGACCGAGATCATCGAGGAAGCGCGCGAGGCCAACCTCGACATCGCCGCGGCGGTCGCGCGCATCGTGCAGGCCGACGCCAACGCGCGCGTTGCCGGCGCGCCGCTGTTGCCGTCGGTCGATCTCGGCGGCAGCGCCACACGCTCGCGTGCGTCGCAGACGACGTCGGGCGCCAGCACATCGTCCGGCGGCGAGCGCGACAACCTGTCGGCCTCGCTGACCGCGAGCTACGAGATCGACTTCTGGGGCAAGAACCGCGCGGCCATGCGCGCGGCGGAAGAAACCGCCGTCGCCACCCGCTTCAACAGCGAAGTGGTCGGGCTCACCACCGTGGTGAGCGCCGCCAACTCCTATTTCCAGGTACTGGCCGCGCAGGACCGCCTGCGCGCCGCGCGCAACAACCTTGCCGCCGCGCAGCGCGTGCTCAACCTGATCCAGCAGCGCGTCAATGCCGGCACCGCCTCCGCGCTCGACACCTCGCAGCAGGAAAGCCTGGTCGCCAC
Source organism: uncultured Undibacter sp. (assembly GCA_964372105.1). Taxonomy (GTDB): domain Bacteria; phylum Pseudomonadota; class Alphaproteobacteria; order Rhizobiales; family Xanthobacteraceae; genus Pseudolabrys. The sequence continues at coordinate 3,215 of CAYJPU010000018.1, read as the reverse complement.
CCAGCGCGCCGCCATTCCGCCGCTCGAGCAGACGCTGGCGCTGAACCGCAACACGCTGGCGGTGCTGATGGCGCGTTCGCCCGAGCACGTGCAGATCCGCGGCGGCTCGCTCAACTCGATCGCCGTGCCGCGCGTCACGCCCGGGCTACCGTCCGAACTGCTGACCCAGCGCCCGGACATCCGCGAAGCGGAGGCCAAGCTCGCCACCGCCAACGCCAATGTCTACAACGCGCGCGCGCAACTGCTGCCGAGCATCACGCTGACAGGCGAAGGCGGCTACCAGAGCGCGGTGCTCAAGACGCTGCTGCGGCCGGAATCGATGTTCTACACGGCCGCCGCCGGCCTGACGCAGCCGATCTTCGAAGGCGGCCGCCTGCTCGGCAACGTCGACCTGCAAAAGGGCAAACAGGACGAGCTGCTGCAGAACTACCGCAAGGCGGTGATCTCCGGCTTCGCCGACGTCGAAACCGCGCTGACCGGCATCCGCAACGCCGCGCTGCGCGAGCGGTTGCAGCGCGACGTGGTGACGGCCTCGCGGCGCGCCTTCGACATCTCCGAGCAGCGCCTGCGCGAAGGCACCATCGACCTCGTCACCGTGCTGCAGACGCAACAGTCGTTGTTCACGGCGGAAGACGCGGCGGTGCAGGCGCGGCTGTCGCACATGCAGGCGATCGTCAGTCTTTATCAGGCGCTCGGCGGCGGCTGGCTGCCGAAACCCGTGGAAGCGATGAATGCACGGTGAACTGCCCACACACGCTGCCGCCAGGCGCAGCCGCACGCGCCGTTATTCGGCGTTCGCGTTGGTGCTGCTCGCGGTCGCCGGCGCGCTCTATTACGTCTACGGCACGGACAGCGCGCCACAGCAGCGCCGCGGCCGCTTTGCCGGTAACGAAGGGCCGGTACCGGTGCTGGCGGCGCAAGCCGTCCATGCCGACGTGCCCGTCTATCTCAACGCCGTCGGCACCAGCCGCGCGCTCAACACCGTAACGGTGCGGCCGCAGGTCAACGGCAAGCTGCTGCGGGTCAATTTCAAGGAAGGTCAGGACGTCAAGAAAGGCGACGTCCTGGCCCGCATCGACCCCACCACCTATCAGGCGACGCTCGATCAGGCGGTCGCCAAGAAGGCGCAGAACCAGGCGCTGCTCGGCAACGCCAAGAGCGATCTAGAACGTTACGAACGACTCGCCGCCACCAACGCCATCAACAAGCAGCAGGCCGACACCCAGCGCGCGCTGGTCGCGCAATACGCCGCGCAGGTGCAGGCCGACGACGCGGCGATCGAAAGCGCGCAGGCCACGCTCGGCTACACCAATATCGTGGCGCCGCTCGACGGCCGCACCGGCATCCGCCAGGTCGACGAAGGCAACATCGTGAACGCCTCGGACGCCACCGGCATCGTGACCATCACCCAGATCAAGCCGATCGCGGTGCTGTTCAATCTGCCGCAGCAGGATCTGTCGCAGGTCAACACCGCCTTCGCCAAGGGCCCGCTCGCCGCCGACGCGATGCGCTCCGACACCAACGAGGTCATCGACCGCGGCACGCTGGTGGTCGTCGACAACCAGGTCGATCCGTCCACCGGCACGGTGAAGCTGAAGGCCGAATTCCCCAATGCCAACCTGCAGCTCTGGCCCGGCCAGTTCGTCAACGTGCGGCTGTTGGTCAACACGCTGTCGCAGGCGACGGTGATCCCGACCGGCGCGGTGCAACGCGGGCCGGCCGGCACTTTCGTCTACGTCGTCAAGGACGATGGCAGCGCGGCGATGCGGCCGGTCAAAGTACAGAAGCAGGACGAGACCCAGACGGTGGTCGCCAGCGGTGTGACGCCGCCCGAGCGCGTCGTCACCACCGGCTTTGCCCGCCTCACCGACGGCGCCAAGGTCACGGTCGGCAGCGGCGATAACACGCCGGCAGCAGGCCCGCAGGGCGCAAGGCCGGCCGCGCAGCGGCAGGGTAGCGAGGGCGGTCAACGGCGGGGCGGCGGCAGCACGACGAGGCCGAACGCAAGCCAATGACGACGAACGTCAAACCCGCTGTCATTCCGGGATCGCGCGCAGCGCGAAACCCGGAATGACTGAAAAATTGTAGCGCGCCGTGATGAGCGTTTCCTCGCCTTTCATCCACCGGCCGATCGCAACGTCGCTGCTCGGCGTCGCGGTGATGCTGGGCGGTCTGCTCGGCTACTGGTGGCTGCCGGTGTCGGCGCTGCCGCAGGTGGACTTCCCGACCATCCAGGTCACCACGCAATTGCCGGGCGCCAGCCCCGACACCATTGTCTCGCTGGTGACGTCGCCGCTCGAAGGCCAGCTCGGCAAGATCCCGGCGTTGCAGACGATGACTTCGTCGTCGTCGTTCGGCATCAGCCAGGTCACGCTGCAATTCGACCTGTCGCGCGACATCGACGCCGCCGCGCAGGACGTGCAATCCGCGATCAACGCCGCCGGCTCGACGCTGCCGAAGAACCTGCCCTACCCGCCGCTCTATTCCAAGGTGAACCCGGCCGACGCGCCGATCATCACGCTGGCGCTGACGTCCAAGACCACCGACCTGCGCGCCTTGAGCGACCTCGCCGACACCATCATGCTGCCGCGGCTGTCGGAGGTGACCGGCGTCGGCCACGTCTCGGTGCAGGGCGGCATCCGGCCGGCGATCCGCATCCAGGCCGACCTGTCGCGGCTCGCCGCCTACGGCATCGCGCTCGAGGACCTGCGCACCGCCATCGTCGGCGCCAACGTCGCCGGCGCCAAAGGCTCGCTCGACGGCGCGCACCAGGCCTACAGCATCGCCGCCAACGACCAGCTCACCAGCGCCGCCGCCTACAGAACGATCACGGTGGCGTTCCGCAACAACGCGCCGGTGCTGCTGTCCGACGTCGCCGATGTGGTCGAAGGGCTGGAGAATGCGCGCGTCGGCGCCTGGTACAAAGGCGAGCCGGCGGTCGTCATCGACGTGCAGCGCCAGCCCGGCGCCAACGTGATCGACACGGTGCAGCGCATCCAGGCCGAACTGCCGCGGCTCAAGCGCGCCATTCCCGCCGGCGCCAACCTCACCGTCGTCAACGACCGCACCACCACCATCCGCGCCTCGATCCACGACGTGCAGTTCACGCTGATCCTCAGCGTCGCGCTGGTGGTGCTGGTGGTGCTGATCTTCCTGCGCACCATCCGCGCCACCATAATCGCCGGCGTGGCGCTGCCGCTGTCGCTGGTCGCGAC
>CAYJPU010000017.1:14834-28745 GCA_964372105.1 uncultured Undibacter sp. | reverse complement strand
CGATCCCGCCTGGCTCCACCAGCCTTCGCTCGCTTCGCGAGCTACGGCTGGCAGGCCGAGCCCGAGCGGCTACGGCGCGCCAACGTAAGCTGAAGTAAAGAAGCCGCCCAACTGGGCGGCTTTTTTGTTGCCCCGATGCTGACAGGTCCTCAAGGGGCATTGCATGATGGCCGCCGGACAGACCGGGGAAAAACGCAATGCAAGGCAAGATCGCGCTCGAAGAACATTTCGCCATCGATGCGACGCTCGGCGATTCCAAAGTGTTCGGCGCGCACGTATGGGAGGACTTGGGGCCGCGCCTGCTCGACGTGCAGGACATGCGCCTGCGCGAGATGGACAAGCACGGCGTCGAGATGATGATCCTGTCGCTGAACGCGCCGGCGGTGCAGGCGATCCACGACGTGAAGACGGCGATCGCGGTCGCCCGGCAGGCGAACGATGCGCTCGCCGCCGATGTGCGCAAGCGGCCCGATCGCTTCGCGGCCTTCGCCGCGCTGCCGATGCAGGACCCGCAAGCCGCCACCGCCGAGCTGACGCGCTGCGTCAAGGAGCTCGGCTTCGTCGGCGCGCTGGTCAACGGCTTCTCGCAGGCCGGCACGCCGGACAGCGTGCTGTATTATGACCTGCCGCAGTACCGGCCGTTCTGGCGCGCGCTCGAGGCGCTCGACGTGCCGTTCTATCTGCACCCGCGCAACCCGCTGCCGAGCTGGGCCAGAGCCTACGAAGGCCACAACTGGCTGCTCGGACCGAACTGGGCGTTCTCGGCGGAGACCGCCGTGCACGCGCTGCGGCTGATCGGCTCGGGGCTGTTCGACGAATGCCCGAACCTGAAGATCGTGCTCGGCCACCTGGGCGAAGGCATTCCGGTGCAGCTCTGGCGCATCGACGGCCGCAACAGCTGGATGCACGCGCCACACAAGTATCCGGCCAAACACGGCGTCGGCCATTACTTCCGCAAGCACTTCCACCTCACCACCTCGGGCAATTTCCATACGCCGTCGCTGGTGAACGCGATGACCGAGATGGGCGCCGACCGCGTGATGTTCTCGGTCGACTGGCCGTTCGAGGATGTCGGTGAAGGCTGTATTTGGTTCGATAAAGCCGCGATCGGCGAGGCCGACCGCATCAAGATCGGGCGCGACAACGCGATCAAGCTGTTCAAGCTGAAACTCTGACGTTATTCCGGGGCGCGGACTCGTTGGGCGCGCCCCATGACATCTGGTTATTTCTTCTTGTTCGCCATCGCCTGCACCTTCGACCACACCGGCTCGTCCGCGCCGTTGCCCCAGGCAAACGGCCGGTAGAAGTTGTGGATGCCGAAGCGCACGTTCTTCTTCATCTCGCGCGCCCAGTTCGGGCTCACATAAATCGCGTGGTAGTGCGTCGAGGTGCCGACCGCGGTCTCGTAGAGTTGGCCGTCGAGCGCCTGCTTGGCGATACGATTGGCGCGCGCCCAGGAGCCGCGATCGTGGATCGCCTTGCTCTTGCCGTCGCAGGCGAAGGTGAACTGGCAGGCGAGACGGCGGTGGGCGTTCTGATAGACCACGCCGCAGATGTCATTCGGATAGAAGCCCGAGAAGGCGCGGTTGATGACGACCTGCGCCACCGCGATCTGGCCCTTCAGCGGCTCGCTGCGCGCTTCGAAGTAGATGGCGTTGGCGAGGCAGCGCTCGGCCTTCACGCGCGACGGGCCTTCGAGTTGCAGGCGCTGCGCCGGCGTCGGCGGCGGCACGCCCGGCGCAGGCGGCGGCAAGACGGCGATCATGTTCGGCAGCGAAATCTGGATCGCAGGCGAAACGGCGCTCGACGACTCCATCGCGGCGCCGGACGGCAGCGCGGCGGCGTCGATGCTGGCGAGTTGATACGGCGCGCGCATCGCGGCGGGCGCGGAAGACGTGGCGACCGCCGGCTCGACCTTGGCCATCGCGTTCGGCGACACCATGGCAAACTCGACGGCGTCCTGGTGGCGCGCGGCGGCCAGTTCGGCCACCGGCGAGGCGGTCGACTTGCGCGGACGCGCGGCCGGCGCGCGCTCCGGCGCGGCGAGGGCGACGCGCTCCTGCATTCTTTCAATGTCGGCGCGCGGGATCAGCACGGCGACCTGCGCCGGCCGCGAATCGCCGGCCGTGAACGAGAAGTTCTGGATGCCGGAGACCACCGTGTCCGGCAGGCCGGCGAGACTTTTGCGGTGTCCGTGCACGAACTCGGCGGCGGCTTCGACCGCGCCGACGTTCATGAGGTCGATTGCGCTGATCGTCAACGCGACCGCGGCGAAACCGATGCAGATGCGTTTCCCGTTGCGGAAGATCTTTTCTTCGAACGTCAACTCGAAGGGATCAACGTCGATGCTTCGCTTCAGCAATGTCCGCTCCCGCTATCGCTAACGAATTCTTGTTCGTCAGTCTGGAGCGATCTTATCGAGGCTTAAGGCGAACAACCGGATTTTAAGAAATTTTTGACCAAACAAAGCAAACACGCATGCTTAATTTAACCAATCGATATCGGTGTTTTTGAGATGCCGGGAATAACCGCGCGCTCAGCGCAGCCGATGATGCTTAACGGCGTCCTCGTCCCACACCATGCCGTTGCCGGGCCGCGTCGGGATGAGGGCGTGACCATCCTTAACGACGATCGGCTCGCGCAGCAGCGCGTCGGCCCAGTCGACGTATTCGAGGAAGTGGCAGGTCGGCGTGGCCGCCAGCAGATGCGCGCTCACCTCGGGAAACAGATGCGACGACATCGGCACACGGTTAACGGCGGCGATCTCGGCCGCCTGCCGCCAGCCGGTGACGCCACCGATGCGTTCGAGGTCGGGCATCACGTAGTCGGCGGCCTTGGCGTCGAGCGCGACCTGCATCGCCTCCGGCAGCGAGAAGTTCTCACCGATCTGCACCGGCGTCTTGAGCGCCTGCGCGAGCGCGGCGGCGCCGGCGTAGTCGTCGTGCCGGATCGGCTCTTCCAGCCAGTAGATGTTCTCGCCGTCGAGCGCCCTGCCACGCGCGGACGCGTCGGCGCGCGACAGCGCCTGATTGTAATCGACCATCAGCGCGACGTCGTCGCCGATGCGCTGGCGCACCGCGCGCACCGCGGCGATGTCCTGTTCGAGCGTCGGATAGCCGAGCCGCAGCTTCACCGCGCGGAAGCCGCCGGTCAACAGCATCTCGGCTTCAGCGGCGAGTGCGCCCATGTCGTCCATCAGACCGAGGCCGCAACTGTTGTAGGCCGGGATCGGTTTCGGCGTGCCGCCGAGGAAGCGCGCCAGCGGCTGGCCGGCGCCGATGGCAAGCGCGTCCCAGAGCGCGACATCGAAGCCCGACAGCGCCATGCGCACGATGCCCTGCACGCCGATGAGCGTGAACCGGCGCGTCAGCTTCGCCCCCAGCGCGGCGGGGTCGGCGGTCTCACCTTTGCTGAGCGCCTCGATCTCGCCGAGAATACTGACGATCGCCGCAGCCGCCGCGCGCAGATAGCAAAACAGGTAAGCGCGGCCGGTGACGCCTTCCTCGGTCGTGAGGTCGATCAGCAGCAACGGCACCTGGCGCAGCGCACCCTGGCTGGTGCCGAGCACAAAATTGAGCGGCACCTCGACCGGCGTTGCGCGCAACGCCCGAATGGTGAGGCGCGGCAAGGTCGGCAAAGTCGGCAAAGTCGATAAGTTCGGAAGGTTCGGCATGGCAGTCTCCCCAGGGCGCCCCAGCATACCGTCCGGCGTCGCCTTGAGCGCTCCTTCGGGCCCGGAATTTGCTGTTCTTGAACCCTTAACCGCGGCCGCCCATATTAGGGGCACCGGAGGACAGGTGTTCTCTGGGTGGGGTGCCGACAGGGCCCCAGCGTCAAAGTCGCTTCAAGCGAGGGCTTTGAGACCAATGTCACGAGTTCCGACTCTCTCCAGCCCGTTTCTGTTGGGATTCGACGAGATCGAGCGCCTGCTCGACCGCGTCGCCAAAGGGGCCGAAGGCTATCCGCCCTACAACATCGAACGGGTCGCGCGGGACGGCAACGCGCCCGAACGGCTGCGCATCACTTTGGCGGTCGCCGGCTTCACCCGCGAACAGCTCGACGTTTCCCTCGAGGAGAGTCAGCTGGTGATCCGCGGGCGGCAGCAGGACGACAAGACCCGGCAATACCTCCACCGCGGCATCGCCGCGCGGCAGTTCCAGCGCACCTTCGTGCTGGCGGACGGCATGGAAGTGTTGGGCGCGGACCTGAAGAACGGGCTGCTGTCGATCGATCTCGTCCGCCCGCAGCCGGAGCGGGTCGTGAAATCGATCTCGATCAATGAGCTGGAGTAGGCGGAGTGCTACTAACGAACTCGTGAACAGGACTCGACCGCGTCGAGCGTTGAATTGAAAAGGAGTCGAGGGCCATGACCAACGTCAAGACCGACAAGACCGTTGAACCGAACGCGGCCCATCCCGCGATCACGCAGGAAGCGCTGGCGCATCTCGGCGACGGCCGTCTTGCCTACGTGAAAGAGATCCGCTCCGAGGATGTCGCCGAGCTGTTTCCGCAGGCCCCCGAGATCGAGCCGGGCGTGACGCTGTTCGCGCTGCACGCCGCCGACGGCACGCCGATCATGCTCACCGATACGCGCGAAGCCGCGCTGGCCAATGCCTGGAGCCAGGAGCTCGAGACCGTGAGCGTGCATTGACGATATAGCGCGCAACCGCGCCACACATACGGCGTCATGCCCGGCCTTGTGCCGGGCATTCGCGTCTCTGGCGTTTGCGAAAAAACTTTAAGCCGCGCTCGAAGCCGGCGGCATCGACAGCACTGCAAACAGTGCGTCGGCGTCGCGCGACTCACGCAGCTTGCGCGCGATCTCGGCGTCGCGCAGCAGCCGGGCCACGCGCGCCAGCGCCTTCAGGTGATCGGCGCCGGCGGCTTCCGGCGCCAGCAGCAGAAACACCAGATCGACGGGTTGGCCATCGAGCGCCTCGAAATCGATCGGCCGCTCCAGTCTTGCGAACAACCCGAACAGCCGGCCGAGCTTCGGCAGCTTGCCGTGCGGGATCGCGACACCGTTGCCGACCGCGGTCGAACCGAGCTTTTCCCGCTGCAGCAGGATTTCCAGAATGGCGCGCTCGTTCTGTCCGGTCAGCTCGGCCGCGCGCGCGGCCAGCTCCTGGATGGCCTGCTTCTTGTTGTTCACCTTAAGCGCGGGGATGATCGCGTTCGATGCAATAAGATCGGTGAGCGTCATGGACATGGCCGATGATCGTAAAAAGCGGCGGCGAGTTGCAAGGGGGTGTTGAAGGCGGCGGACCATAGGAGCGGCCCGCGACCGAAGTCAATGGGGCTGGGTTGCGCACCCGGAATAGGCAGCGCTTGCCATGTTTTCCGTCATTTTCGCCTCCTATCAGCCGCCGCGACGGGCCTGATGGTCCTTACGGCGGCGTTTATAACGTCGCAGTCGCGTTTCGATGCGCGCGGCTGCCGCGTCCGCGCTGTCGTAAGGATCGGCGGCCAAACCCTTGGCTTCGAGCAGCGCGCCTGAATCCAGATGCAGCACGCATTCAGTGCGAAAACCGAAGCCGTCGCGGCCGACCGTGGCATGACCGGAGAAGCCGCCTCGGAAATATTTCGCGGTGGCCTCTTCGACACGGGCGGCGATACGCTGTTGCAGTGCGGAGCCGACGCTGATGTTTCGTCCCGAAACGCGCAAGGGCATGCGAGAGCCTCCCTTTGTGCCGGACGGGAGATCAACCCGCCCTTTGTTCCACCGCTAAATATTTCACCGCAATTATGTTCCGCGCGTCAATGCCGCGCATGTCAGACAGCGGCCGCCTGTTTCTCGCGCCGCCGTTGCACTGAAGACGGAATCCGCATGGCTTCCCGATACTTGGCGACGGTTCGGCGCGCGATGTCGATGCCGTCGCCGCGCAGTTTCTCCACAATCGTATCGTCGGACAGGACGTCGCTGGCAGTTTCGCCGTCGATCAATTGACGGATGCGGTGGCGCACCGCTTCGGCGGAATGCGCCTCGCCGCCGACGGCGGAAGCGATCGACGACGTGAAGAAGTATTTCAATTCGAAGATACCGCGCGAGGTCGCCATGTATTTGTTGGCGGTGACGCGCGACACCGTCGACTCGTGCATGCTGATGGCGTCGGCGACGGTCTTCAAGTTGAGCGGCCGCAGATGCTGGACGCCCTTGGCGAAGAAGCCGTCCTGCTGGCGCACGATCTCGCTCGATACTTTGAGGATCGTCTTGGCGCGCTGGTCGAGCGCGCGCACCAGCCAGGTCGCGGTCTGCAGGCAATCGGCGATGTAGGTCTTGTCCTTGTCGTTGCGCGTGCCCTTGGCGACCTGGGTGTAATAGCGCTGGTTGATCAGCACTTTCGGCAGCGTGTCGGAATTCAATTCCACTTGCCAGGAACCGTCCGGCGCGGCGCGCACCAGGACGTCCGGCACAATGGGCTGAACTGTGGTCGAACCGAAGGCCAGGCCGGGTTTCGGATTGAGACTGCGGATCTCCGCGATCATCTCGGTCAGGTCTTCGTCGTCGACACCGCAGACGCGCCGCAGCGCACCGAGGTCGCGCTTGGCCAGCAGCTCGAGATGTTCGACCAGCGCCCGCATCGCCGGATCGAAACGATCGCGCTCCTTGAGCTGGATGGCGAGACATTCGGTCAGGTTGCGCGCGCACACGCCGGCCGGATCGAGCGTCTGCAGGGTCGCCAGCACGGCCTCGACCTCGGCGAGCGGTGCGCCGAGCTTCTCGGCGACGGAAGCGGTATCGCCGGTGAGATAACCGGCGTCGTCCACCATATCGATCAGGTACTGGCCGATCATGCGGCGCACCGGATCGAGGACCGCCAGCGTCATCTGCGCGGCCAGATGCGCGGCCAGCGTGGTCTCGGCCGAGACGAAGGCTTCGAGATTGTAATCGCCGTCCGCGCTGCCGCCGGAGCCCGCGCCCGACCATTCCGAATAGGCCGGCGGCGGCGCCTCGGGCGCGGCGGACTTCTCAGCCCCGTCATCGGGGAAAACGTTTTCGAGCTCGGTGCCGAGCCCCTGCTCCATCGCGCTGCGGCTGGTTTCGAGCTCGTCGCCGATCCAGTCGGCGGCGCCGTCTTCATGCGCGGCGGCGGCCGGTTCCGGCGGTTCGGCGCCGGATAGCGGCGCGTCGTCCTCGCCGGTACGTTCGAGCAGCGGATTGCGTTCGAGTTCGCCTTCGACGTAGGCCGCAAGATCGAGACTGGAAAGCTGCAGCAGCTTGATGGCTTGCATCAGCTGCGGCGTCATCACCAGGGCTTGGCTCTGGCGGAATTCCAGGCGTTGCGACAAAGCCATAGGGGTTTCCCGGCGGAAACTGGTCCGATTCTTGCTTGGAACAGTCTATACCAGATAGCACGCTTGTCGCTATGTGATTCCGCACTGCGGTATTGCACAAATAATGTGCGCACGTACCGAGCTGCCGCGTTTAGAGGCGAAATTCCTCGCCCAGATAGAGCCGGCGGACGTCCGGGTTGTTGACGATTTCGTCCGGGCGGCCCTCCATCAGCACTTCACCCGAATAGATGATGTAGGCGCGGTCGGTCAGGCCGAGCGTCTCACGGACATTGTGGTCGGTGATCAGCACGCCGATGCCGCGGTTGGTGAGGTGGCGGACCAGTTGCTGAATGTCGCCGACGGCGATCGGGTCGATGCCGGCGAAGGGTTCGTCCAGCAGCATGTAGCTCGGCCGCGTCGCCAGCGCGCGCGCGATCTCGACGCGGCGGCGTTCGCCGCCGGACAGCGCGATGGTCGGCGTCTTGCGCAGGCGCGTGATGTTGAACTCTTCGAGCAGCGCGTTGAGGTCGGCCTCGCGGCGGCGGCGGTCGGGCTCGACCACCTCCAGCACGGCGCGGATGTTTTCTTCGACGTTGAGGCCGCGGAAGATCGAGGCTTCCTGCGGCAGATAGCCGATGCCGAGGCGGGCGCGCTGATACATCGGCAGCCCGGTGACGTCGTAGCCGTCGAGCTCGATGCGACCGCGGTCGGCCTGAATGAGGCCGGTGATCATGTAGAAAACGGTGGTCTTGCCGGCGCCGTTCGGCCCGAGCAGGCCGACCGCCTCGCCCCGCCGCACATAGAGCGTGACGCCGCGCACCACCATGCGCGAGCCGAAACTTTTCTCGACCGCGTGTGCCGCGAGATAGGCGTGCCGCGCCTGCGGCTGCCCGCCGCCGTCGCGTTGCTGCTGGCGCGCGGCCGGCCGCTGCTGTTGCGGAGCGGCCTGCGGCGGCCGCGCCGGAGCGGGCGCGCGGGCTTGCGGATTGGCTTGCGCCGCGAGCGCTGCTGCTTGCGCGCGCGCTTCCGCCGGCGACAGCGCGCGGCGGGGACGCGCCTGACGGCGCTGGAACAGCGAGAGGATATTCACCCGACTACCTCGCAGCGCATCGTCTTATCCGCGGCCAGCCCCGCGGACCGCGGGACGCGCGACCTTAGCTGATTCCCGGCCAACGGTCCGGAAGCCCCACGGGCGCGCGGGCGCGCGATCAATTGGAGGGCCGTCCGGGCGCGGGACGCGCCGCAGCGCCCGGCGTCGGCATGGCGCCCGGCTTGAGCTCGGGACCGGCGCTGCCCGGCAGGAACAGGCCCTGCACGCGGCCGGTGCCGTTCTTGCCCGACTCGACCCGCGACACGCCGCTGGCGAGATCGACGATGAGCTTGTCGCCGCGCAGCACGTTGGGGCCTGTGGTCATCACGACGTTGCCGGTGAGCGTCACGGTGTTGGTCTTCATGTCGAAGATGCCGAGCTCGCCGGTGGCGGTCTGTTCCTTTTGAGTCACCACCACGCCGCCGCGCGCTTCCAGGCGCTTGATCTTCTGCTCGCCGCCCGGCCCCGGCGTCGCCGCCGTCATGGACTTGGCCTTGTCGCCGCCGGCCGGCGCCTTGTCGCCGTCCTGCTCATAGAACACCAGCAGCGACTTGGAGCGCAGCCCGGTGTCGCCCTGCTTGACGCGCACGTCGCCCGAGAAGGTCGCGACCTTGTCCTTGTCGCGCACTTCCAGCGTCGCCGCCTCGATGTGAACCGGCTGGTCGCGATTCTGCGAAAAGCCTTGCAATGCGTTGGGCGGGCCCTTCGACGCCTGCTGCTGTGCCAGCGCGGGAGCGACGCTCAGCAGAAGCGCGGCGAATGCGAACGCACGAAAATGCCTCATTTCATGCCGGCCTTTTGTCGCGCTTCGTCGCTCAGCATCATGTCCATGACCACACCGCCATGAAAGCGCACCACGTCGCCGTTGTCGACGATCTCGAGCTTGTTGGCGTTGAGCGTGCCTTGCAGCATCTTGAGTTCGACCGGACTGTTCGACACCACGTTGCCCTTGCGGATATCGATCATCGCCTCGCTCATCTGGCCTTGATAGCCGGTCGACGACGACAGTTGGATATCTTTCTCGAGCTTCAGCATCTCGGTCTTGGAGTTGTAGACGCCGGTCAAGGCCGACATCTGCATCGTGCTCTTGTCCTGCATTTCAACCTTGGCGCGGAGGTTTTTCAACTCGACGAGGTCCGGCTTGGTCAGGTCCTGCGCGGCCGCCTCGGCGGACAGCTCATAGGCGCGCTGATCGTGCGTGAAGCCGGCCAGCTTCGGCTTCTCCATGGTGATCTTGGTGCCGGAGACGACCAGATCGCTGATGTCGATCGGCAGCTTGGTCAGCATGCGCAGCGGATTGAAGTAGGTGATCAGGAACATGATGACGAGCCCGCCGACGACGCCGGCCGGGATCGCGACGCGCAGGATGCGCACCAGGCGGCTGTGCCGCCGTGCCGAACGGAACGCGCGCTCGCTGTCGCCGCGGCCCATCGTCCAATAGGAGCGCGCCGTCTGCGGATCGGTCCTGGCTGTGATGACACGGTTCATCGCGAGTGGTTGATCACTTCAGGTTCAGTTCCGGTTTTTGGAGATCGCGTCACGCCCCGGATACCAGCATGGGCCGCGAATATGGCCCATCGGCGGCAGGCGGCCGCCCGGCTCGAACACCGCCGCACTCCGCAAACTATACCGAATGCGAGAAAATGTCCTCGTCCGGCCAGCCGGCGAGGTCGAGCCGCACCCGGTCCGGCAGGAAGCGGAAGCAGGCCGCGGCCAGATCGGCCCGGTCTTCGCGCGCCAGCATGACGTCGAGCCGCTCTTTCAGGGCATGCAGGTGCAGCACGTCGGTCGCGGCGTAGGCGACCTGCGCGTCGCTAAGCGCGTCGGCGCCCCAATCGGACGATTGCTGCTGCTTCGACAAGTCGATGCCGACCAGCTCGCGCGCCAGGTCCTTGAGGCCGTGCCGGTCGGTATAGGTGCGCACCAACCGCGAGGCGATCTTGGTGCAATAAACCGGCTCCGGCATGACGTTGAAGGTCTTGACCAGGATACCGAGATCGAACCGGGCGTAATGGAACAGCTTGAGGACCGATTTGTCGGCCAGCAGACGCTCGAGATTGGGCGCCTTGGTCTGGCCGGCGCCGATCTGGACCACGTCGGCCGAGCCGTCGCCGGGCGACAGCTGGACCACGCACAGCCGGTCGCGCGACGGGTGGAGACCCATGGTCTCGGTGTCGATGGCCACGGACCCCTTGTAGGCGGACAGGTCGGGCAAATCGCCGCGATGCAGTCGGATGGTCATGACCGATGGATACTGAGCGGGCGGCACGGATGCAAGCCGCGGGTTGGCGGGGTTGGCCCGATACCGCCAGTCCTCACACGAAAAGACCTCAAACGAAAAAGCAGCCCCTCGGGGCTGCTTTTGTCGGGCAATTGGTGCCCAGGAAAGGACTCGAACCTTCACGACCTTTCGGCCACTGGCACCTGAAGCCAGCGCGTCTACCAATTCCGCCACCTGGGCAAGCGGAGGACTAGGTACGGAGCCACGTAGGGCTTGTCAATTGAGGCCGCACATGACCACGCCGCCCCTGTACAGCCCCCGGCCGATCCTGTATTGCCCGGATCAACAAGGCCTTCCCCCGGTATTTCAGCGAGAGCGGCATGCCCGCACGCAGCACCTCAGACACCCTGGTCACCGTTTACGGCGGCTCCGGCTTCCTCGGGCGTCACGTCGTCCGGGCGCTGGCCAAGCGCAATTACCGCATCCGCGTCGCGGTGCGCCGGCCCGAGCTCGCCGGCCACTTGCAGCCGCTTGGCCGCGTCGGCCAGATCCACGCCGTACAGACCAATTTGCGCAACGCGGCCTCGGTCGAGGCCGCCGCCCGTGGCGCCCATGTGCTGATCAACCTGGTCGGCATCCTGTTCGAGCACGGCCGCCAGAAGTTCGATTCGGTGCACACCTCAGGCGCCGAGCAGGTGGCGCTGACGGCTGCCGCCCACGGCGCCGCGCTGGTGCACATCTCGGCGATCGGTGCCGACGAGAATTCGCCGAGCCACTACGGCCGCTCCAAGGCGCAGGCCGAGAAGCTGGTGCTGGCGGCGCAGCCGCAGGCCGTGATCATGCGGCCCTCGATCATGTTCGGGCCGGAAGACGACTTCTTCAACCGCTTCGCCGCGCTGGCGCGCATATCGCCGTTCCTGCCGCTGGTCGGCGGCGGCAAGACCCGCTTCCAGCCGGTGTTCGTCGGCGACGTCGCCGCGGCGATCGCGGACGCGGTCGACGGCAAGCTGCGCGGCGGCACGATCTATGAGCTGGGCGGGCCGGAAGTGCGCACGTTCAAGCAGCTGATGCAGTTCGTGCTCGATACCACCGAGCGCAAACGCCTGCTGCTGCCGATTCCGTTCTTCGCCGCCAAGCTGCCGGCCATGATCATGCAGTTCATGCCGAAGCCGATGCTGACGCCTGACCAGATCGAGCTGCTGCGCGTCGACAACGTCGTGTCGGACGCCGCCATCGCCGAGCGCCGCACGCTGCAGGGCATCGGCATCGAGCCGGACTCGATCGAGGCGATCGTGCCGTCTTATCTGTGGCGGTTCCGCAAGACCGGCCAATTCCGCAGCCGTCCGGCCTGACCGGTCGGCATTTGCCCGTTATCACGAACATCGAGGACCTCCGCCGGCTTGCCCGGCGCAAGCTTCCGCGCGCGCTGTTCGACTATGTCGATCAGGGCTCCTATGACCAGATCAGCTACCGCGCCAATTCCGATGAGCTGAAGTCAATTCGCTTCCGCCAGCGCGTCCTGACCGACGCCACCAACCGTTCGCTCGAAACCACCATGCTCGGCGAGAAAGTGTCGATGCCGGTCGCGCTCGCGCCCACCGGCCTGACCGGCCTGCTGTACGGCGACGGCGAGATGGTGGCGGCGCGCGTCGCCGAAGAGATGGGCGTGCCGTTCTGCCTGTCGACGATGGCGATCTGCTCGATCGAGGACATCCGGTCGGCCATCAAGGGGCCGTTCTGGTTTCAGCTCTATGTGTTCCGCGACCGCGGCTTCAGTGAGGAAGTGATCGGCCGCGCGCGCGATGCCGGCTGCACGGCGCTGTTCGTCACCGTCGATCTGCCGATGCGCGGCCAGCGCCATGCCGACATCAAGAACGGCCTCGTCGTGCCGCCGCGTCTAACGCTGCGCAACGCCTTCGACGTCATGACCAAGCCGTCGTGGGCGATGAGCGTGCTGATGGGCAAGCGCAAGACCTTCGGCAATCTCGAAGCCTATTTGAAGCAAAGCAGCGCTTTGGCCTCCGGCAAGTGGGCCAACGACAATTACGATCAGACCTTGTCGTGGGACGATGTCGCCTGGATGCGCAAGGTGTGGCCGGGCAAGCTGGTGCTCAAAGGCATCCTCGACGCCGAAGACGCCAAGCGCGCCGCCTCGCTCGGCGTCGACGCCATCGTGGTGTCGAACCACGGCGGGCGTCAGCTCGACGGCGCGCCGGCCACCATCGCCGCGCTGCCGCGCATCGCCGACGCCGCCGGCTCTCAGCTCGAAATCCTGTTCGACGGCGGCGTGCGCTCCGGCCAGGACGTGCTGAAGGCGCTGGCGCTGGGCGCGCATGGCTGCCTGATCGGCCGGGCTTATCTGTACGGGCTTGCCGCCATGGGCGGCGATGGCGTGCGCAAGGCGCTGAGCCTGATCCGGGAGGAGCTGAAAGTGAGCATGTCGCTCACCGGCCTGCGCGACGTGCGCGACGCCAGTCCCGACATCCTGTTCGACCGCTACGACGGCAGCCGGCGTTAGCCGTTACAGGAAATACAGCGCGTAGATGCCGAAGCTGCCGAGCAGGATTCGCCACCAGGCGAACACGGCGAACGAGTGCCGCTGCACGTAGTGCAGGAACGTCTTCACCACGATCCAGCCGAAGATGAACGAGAACGCGAAGCCGACGGCGACCAGCGCCATGTCGCCGTGCATCAGGTCGGCCCGGCTCTTGTAGGACTCGTAGGCGAAGGCGCCGACCATGGTCGGCATCGCCAGCCAGAACGAGAACTCCGCCGCCGAACGCCGGTCGGCGCCGAACAGCATGGCGCCGACGATGGTCGCGCCGGCGCGCGACACGCCCGGGATCATCGACACGCACTGCATGACGCCGATGCCGAAATACATCGGCAGCGTGAACTCGGTGGCGTCGAGATAGCGCGGCCGCAGCGCCAGGCGGTCGACCCACAGCAGCACGAAGCCGCCGAGAATCAGCGTGATGCACACGATGCGGACGTCGAACAGATAGGCCTTGATGTAGGAGCCGGCGAGCGCGCCGACCACCGCCGCCGGCAGGAAGGCGAGCAGCACGCCGATGACGAAGCGCGCCGCCGCCCAATCGGTGAACATGACTTTCGCCAGGCCCCAGAGGCGGCCGAAATAGATCGTCAGCAGCGCCAGGATGGCGCCGAGCTGGATGAGCACCGCGAAGGATTTGCCGAAGGAATCGTCGCCCCAGCCGAGCACGTGCTCCATCAGCAGCAGGTGACCGGTGGATGACACCGGCAGATATTCGGTCAGCCCTTCGACGAAGCCGAGCACCGCCGCTTTCACGAAGTCGATGTGCGG
>CAYJPU010000017.1:0-14734 GCA_964372105.1 uncultured Undibacter sp. | reverse complement strand
TGGGAGGTTAGATCCTGGGAGGTTAGATCCTGGGAGGTTAGATCCTGGGAGTTTGACTCCGGAGACGCCGCTCGCCGTTCAACGCGGCCGCGATTCGTGCGGGATGCAGGGCTTTTGGCGCAAAGACATGATTGAGGCAAATTAAAAAGGCATAGCCTTGGCCCAATTTGCGCTGCCGGGCTGTCTTCCTATAGTGCCTTCCACGATTCCTTCGATTCCTTTTGCCGCGGCCTTGGGGCCGCGTTAGTTCCGGACGACCATGCTGACGCTTTTCCAACATCCGCTTTGTCCACTGTCGCGCTATGTGCGCCTGATCCTCAATGAATACGGCGTCGAGGCGCGGCTCCTGGAAGAACGGTTCTGGGAGCGGCGGGAGGAATTCCTGCTGCTGAACCCGGCCGGCACGATCCCGGTGCTGGTGGCGGACGGCCAGCCGGCCATTCCGGGCGCGGCCGTCATCGCCGAATACATCGAGGAGACCCATGCCGCCGACCGGGTCGACGACCGCCTGCTGCCGGCGTCGATCGGGGCACGGGTCGAGGTGCGGCGGCTGGCGAGCTGGTTCAACGACAAGTTCCACAGCGAGGTCAGCGGTCCGCTGGTGACCGAACGTGTGTTCAAGCGCCACATGACCAAGGAACAAGGCGGCGGCCCGCCGGACACCGAAGCGCTGCGCGCGGCCCGCAACAATATCCGCTATCATCTCGCCTACATCGGCTGGCTGGTGCGCACGCGCGACTGGCTCGCCGGCGAGCAACTCACGCTCGCTGATCTCGCCGCGGCGGCGCATCTGTCCGTCGCCGACTACCTGGGCGAAGTGCCGTGGAACGAAGACGACATCGCGAAGCACTGGTACGCGCGGGTGAAGTCGCGGCCGTCGTTCCGGCCGCTGCTGACCGAAACGCTGGCGGGCGTGCCGCCGTCGAAGACCTACGCCGATCTGGACTTCTGAATAATCCGGCCGACATCAAGGCGGCTTTGATCGTCGAGGCGCGCGCGCGCGGCTTCGACGCCATCGGCGTGACGCGGCCCGACGCCGTGCCGGACGCCAAGGCGCGGCTCGACCGCTTCATCGCCGACGGCGCGCATGGCGACATGATGTGGCTGGCCGAGACCGCCGAACGGCGCGGCAGCCCGCGCGCACTGTGGCCGGACGTGCGCGCCGTCGTCATGCTCGGGCTCAACTACGGGCCGGACGAAGACCCGCTGGCGATCCTTGCCAAGCGCGACCGCGCGGCGATCTCGGTCTACGCCAAAGGCGACGACTATCACGACCTCATCAAGAAGCGGCTGAAGGAAATCGCGCGCTGGCTTGTGGCGCAGGCCGGCGGCGACGTGAAGGTGTTCGTCGACACCGCGGCGGTGATGGAAAAGCCGCTCGCGGCCAGCGCCGGCCTCGGCTGGCAGGGCAAGCACACAAATTTGGTGTCGCGCCAATATGGCTCGTGGCTCTTTCTTGGCGCCATCTTCACCACGCTCGATCTGCCGCCGGACGACGCCGGCGCCGACAGCTGCGGCCGTTGCCGTGCCTGTCTCGAGGTGTGCCCGACCGCGGCGTTCCCCGAACCGTACCGGCTCGATGCACGGCGCTGCATTTCGTATCTGACCATCGAGCACAAAGGCCCGATTCCGCGGAGCTTAAGGCCGCTGATGGGCAACCGCATCTACGGCTGCGACGATTGCCTGGCGGTCTGCCCGTGGAACAAGTTCGCGGTCGCCGGGCGCGAAGCCAAGCTCGCCGCGCGCGAGACGTTGCGCGCGCCGGCGCTCGCCGACTTGGCGCGGCTCGACGACGCGCAATTCCGCGCGCTGTTTTCCAAGAGCCCGGTCAAGCGCGTCGGCCGCGACCGCTTCATCCGCAACGTGCTGATCGCGATCGGCAATTCCGGCGATGCTTCGTTGGCTGTTGAAGCAGAGCGCCTGCTCGACGACGCTTCGCCGCTGGTGCGCGGCGCGGCGGTGTGGGCGCTGTCGCGCCTGCTGCCGCATCGGCAATTTGCAGAGCTTGCCGGCCGGCGGACCGACGCGGACTTGACCGTTCAAGACGAGTGGCGCGCCGCAGCCCGGAGCCCGAGATGATGGGCGCGCCGACGGTTTTTTCACGGGCACGGCCGCGATCGTGCGCGGACGGGGTCAGGGCCGCCGTCCCGACACGCAGACCCAGGGCGGAAGCTTCCTGAAAAGGCGAAACTGACAGGGTTCAAGCGTCCAGCTCCACAGCGACGTTCTGATGGCCGGTTGCGGCAATGAACTCGCGCAGCTGTGCCGGGGTCAGACCAATGCTCTCAGTATTGAGCAGCGGGTGAAAGTTCAGCTGCGCGTCGTGCATGATTTTTGCGTCAAGTACCACTGTGATCGCCTGATCGCGGTCGTGCATGAGCGCAAGCGGCGTGAGCGCGCCAGGTTCGACTCCAAGAGTTTCGCGCATGGCGTCAGGCGACGCAAAGCCAAGCCGCCCGGACGCACCGACTTTTCCATGCAGGGTGCGAAGGTCAACGACCCGGGATTCTTCGGCCACGACCAGGAAGAGCCTCCCCTTCTTATCCTTGAGCAGGAGGTTTTTGGTGAATGTTCCCGGCATGTCGCCGCGCAGCAGGCGCCCTTCCTCGACGGTGCTGTGCGCCGGGTACGAAACGACGCGGACGGCGATCCCCAGCGATTCCAGAAACGCAAGCAGCGCCTGCCGACGCGCATTGACGGGCGCCGTCATGCTACCGCCTGCCCTGCTGCGATCGTAGCCAAGCGCTCCACTACTTCATCGATTTCGTCGCGCGTGGTTGCGCGGCCGAGGCTGAAACGCACCGCGCCCATCCCGATCTCCGGTGCCACGCGCATGGCCTGTAGAACCGGCGAGAGTTCGATGCGTCCGGCGTGACACGCCGATCCCGTCGAGGCCGCAACACCATCCAGCCGCTCCAATATATCCGCACCGATCCGGCCGACGAAGGAGACATTGAGCGTGTTCGGCAGACGATCCGTGGAGTGTCCGTTGAGGGCTACGCCATTTCCGAATCGCTCTTGCAGCGCTTCCCAAAAATGATCGCGCAAAGCCTGTACCTGATCCATGGGCGCAAGATCGCAGGCAAGCTCGCAGGCTTTGCCAAGGCCGACCGCAAGCAGCGCGCTCTCGGTACCCGCGCGGCGGCCACTCTCATGCCCTGCGCCGTGGATCAGCGGTTCGAGCGTCACCCCACGGCGCACGAACAGGGCGCCGACGCCCTTGGGCGCATAGAGCTTGTGGCCAGCGACCGACAGAAGATCGACGCCGAGCCCGCTGACGCCAGTCGGAACCTTGCCGACGGACTGGGCGGCGTCGGTGTGGAACAGGACGCCGTGCGCGCGGGCGATGCGGGTGCACTCCGCAATCGGCTGGATGGTGCCGACCTCGTTGTTGGCGTGCATGATGCTGACGAGGATTGTGCGCGGCGTGATCGCTTTGCGAAGATCCTCGGGGTCGACCCGGCCTGCGCCGTCAACAGACAGAAAGGTCACGTGCGCGCCGAGGCGTTCGAGAAACCGGCACGGTTCGATAATCGCCGGGTGCTCGATCCGAGTGGTTACGATGTGATCGCCCTTGTCGCGAAGCGCGAAGAACACGCCCTTGAGAGCAAGGTTATTGGCCTCACTGCCGCCGCTTGTAAAAACGATTTCATCGTTATGGCAACCAAGCAGCGCCGCCACCTGGCCGCGCGCCGTCTCAAGAGCCGTCCTGGCCGTCGCCGCCGCCCAGTGCCCGCTCGACGGGTTGCCGTAGTGATCCTCAAGAAACGGCCGCATCGCGGCGGCGACGGCGGGATCGATCGGCGTGCTCGCGTTGTAGTCGAGGTAGATGCGCCGCATGATCAAAACACGATCACTTTGTCGGCTTCGACCGTCGCAGCCGCAAGTTCATCCATCGTGCTGCGGCGCGTACCTGCCATCAGGCCTGCGTCGTCAAGACCGCGCGCATCCATGCAGGTGCCGCACAGAAGCACCTTGCCGTTGGCGGCCAGCACGCGCTTGAGCATCCTCTCGACGTTGTAATAGCCGTCCGGCGTCTTCTGCCCGGCCTTGGCCGCAAGGACTGCGTCCGCCATGAGGAAGACGGTCACTTCCATCTCCGGCGCTTTCTTCGTCAGCGCGTGAGCGAGCCTCAACGCGTTATAAACCCGTTCCGTGCCGTAGGGCGGGTCGTTGACGATGAACAAGGTTTTCATGATCGGTATCCTTTATGCTGTTGTTGACGCTGTTGTCTCGACAGTACGGCCCTGGACCGGCAGACCGGCTTGGTTCCATTGCTCCATCCCGCGACGCAGGACGCTTACTTTTGCGAAGCCAGCCGCACGCAAGGTCCGCGCGGCCGTTGCCGAGCGCTTGTCGGTCCGGCAGACCAGGACAACCGGCTTTTGCTCAAAACCGGAAAGTTCGGCCAACCGGCCGCTCAACGCCGCGACGGGAATGTTGCGCGCGGCGGCGATGTGCCCGAGCGGCCCGGTGAATTCGTCCGGGCCCCGCACGTCGATGACGTTCAGCGCTTCACCACTGTCGAGACGGCGCTTGAGTTCGCCCGCCTCGATCCATGCGAATGACCCGCGCAGCCGCCCGACAAGTCGCGGCAGCAAGGCAATCGCCGCGAGTAGGCCGAGCGCAAGCAGGCCGTAGCGCACGGTATCCGCTTCGCCGGTCAGCGCACCGCGCCCGGCATGCCCGAGCCAGGTAAAGGCAATCGCGCCAGGCGCCATGCAGACAAACGTGGCGATGATGTAGTGGTGGAGCGGAATGCGCGTGAGCCCCAGCACATAGTTCGACAAATTGAACGGGAAAAGCGGAACCAGCCGCACGAAGGCGACGAAGCGCCAGCCCTCCGCATCGACGCCTTCGATCAACCGCTTGAGGAGCCCCCCGGCCTTTCGTTCGACCCAGTCGCCAACGATGGTGCGCGCAAGCAGAAACGCAAGGCTGGCGCCGAGCGTAGCGCCCAGCAGGTTCCACAGGCTGCCCCATAGCGGTCCGAACAAAGCGCCGCCCGCCAGGGCGAAGATCATGCCCGGCACGAAGGCCACCGTGGCGAGAGCATAGAGGACCATATAGCCGATCGGCGCCCACAGACCGAGCGAGCCGAGCCAGGCGTCGAGCGTCGCCAGATTGATCTGGTCGCGGTGAATGGCAGCCCATGAACCCGCTGCGACGAGCAGCAACGCGAGCGCAAGGCGCGGCAAGATGCGGCGCGCGTTCATTGTTCGCCTTCCCGCCGCCCGAGCGGATAGCGTCCGGCGTCGCCGCGAAACGGCTGGAGCAGCATGCGATCGAGCCCGAGTTCGCGCGGTTCCCGGAACTGCTCGATGCCGATCGTCATCGCGTCGTGCCCGGCCGCAGGCTGCGCGCGGTAGGTCCCGAACAGGCGGTCCCACCACGGCAGGCTGAAACCAAAGTTGCTGTTGGTCTCGCGGATGAGAACCGAATGATGCACGCGGTGCATGTCCGGCGTTACGACAAACAGGCGCAGCACGCGGTCGAGCCCCAGCGGAATGCGGATATTGCTGTGGTTGAACATCGAGGTGGCATTGAGCAGTACTTCGAAGACGAGCACCGCCACCGCAGGCGCGCCAAGCGCCGCGACGGCGGCGAGCTTGATCGTCATCGACAGTACGATCTCGATCGGGTGGAAGCGCAGCCCGGTCGTCACGTCGAATTCGAGATCGGCGTGATGCATGCGATGCAGCCGCCACAGTGCCGGCACGGCATGGAAGAGGACGTGCTGAAAATAGATCGCAAGATCGAGAAGAACCACTGAGGCAAGGACGGCCATCCAGACGGGAATCGTGACGGAATGGAACAGCCCCCAACCATGGGCTTCTGCAAAGAGGGCAACGCCGACAGCCGTGACCGGAAACACGAGGCGCACGAGCAGCGTATCGACCACCACCACGCCGAGGTTGTTGGGCCAGCGCGCGAAGCGGCCAATCACCAGCTTGCGACGTGGACCGACCAGTTCCCACAGCGCCATTGCGATGAAAACCCCGCCGAAGGCGCCGAGCCGGATATAAGGTTCGTAAGTGAAGACGGCGTCACTCATGGCTTTCAAACCACTGTAGCTTCTTGACAAACAACTGGATTATCCGATATTCATTCATTCTCTTGAATGATGTAAAATTATCGGCGGATCAATGTCAAGCCGCAGCCCAAAAACGGCGCTCTTCAACCACTTCGCCACCGTCGCCAAATCGCTGGCGCACACGCATCGCCTCGAACTCCTTGAGCAACTGGCCCAGGGCGAGCGAAACGTGGATGTCCTGGCTGAGCGAACCGGCCTCTCGGTGGCGAACACGTCGCAGCACTTGCAGCAGATGCGGCATGCCGGGATCGTGGCGTCCCGGCGCGAGGGCAAATTCGTCTTCTACGGCCTCGCAGACGAAGCCGTGCTCGACCTCATGTCGGCGCTGCGCCGGATTGCCGAGCGGCATGCCGAGGTGGATCGGGTCATCCGCAGCTACTTCAAGGACCGCGACAGCCTGGAGCCCATCTCGCGCGAGGAACTCTTGGAGCGGTCGCGCGCGGGCGCGGTGACCGTTCTTGACGTGCGTCCACCGGATGAGTTCGCGTTGGGCCACCTGCCGGGCGCCGTGAACATCCCGCTGCGCGAGCTTGACGCGCGGCTGGCAGAGTTCGATCCCGCGCTGGAGATTGTCGCCTACTGTCGCGGCCCCTACTGCGTTCTTTCCTACGAGGCGGTGGCGGCTCTTCGCGCCCGGGGCTTCAAGGTGCGCCGGCTGGAGAACGGGCTACCCGAATGGCGCGCCGCCGGGCTTCCGGTTGTCACCGGCAACGCCTGATCTCAACAGCGCACATCGTCCCCCTGCCGGCACAACCGTGCCGACCTCCCTATAGCTCACGAGCCTGCGATCGACGCTGTAAAACACGGCGGAGAAATCAGGCGCGAAGCCGTCCCGGTCCTCGTGCCGCGAACGGCGGATCGCACGGCCGAGATCGGCCGTCATCACCGCGCAGCCGGCAAGGCCACACACGGGATGCCCTTTGACCAGGACCTCATGGCCCCGTATCGTCAATGAAAGCGGCCAGGGTGCGATCGGACAAGATCCGTTCCATAGCGAAACATTCTAGCGATGACCCAAGGCACCGTTGCAAGTCCAGACAGCCGATGATACCGGCCGCGCTGCACCGCCGTTTCTACGGCGAACCCGGCGATCCGAAATACAACGGCACGCTCGCCTTCTATTCGCTGATCCGCCGGCACGTGCGTCCCGACAGCGTCGTCCTCAATCTCGGCGCCGGACCGCCAACGGGCGACAAGACGCGCATCCTCAAGGGCGAAGCGGCGGAGATCGTCGGCGCCGACATCGATCCGGTCGTCCTCACCAACAGCGAGCTCGACCGCACGGTCGTCACCGACGGACGCTCGCTGCCGTTCGCGAACGCGAGCTTCGATCTCGTCTTCAGCGATTATGTGCTCGAGCATGTCGAGCAGCCGGCCGCGTTCCTGGCCGAGGTGCACCGCGTGCTGAAACCCGGCGCCAGCTTGTTCTTCCGCACGCCCAATCTGTTTCACTACATCGCGCTGGTGTCGCGGGCGACGCCGCACTGGGTTCACGCCGCCGTCGCCAACCGCGCGCGCAATCTGGCGGACGATGCTCATGAACCGTGGCCGACGTTCTACCGGCTGAACACGCGCGGCACGATCCGCCGCCTCGCACGGCAGGCCGGCTTTCAACGCGCCGAATTGCAGATGATCGAGTGCGAGCCGGTGTACCTGATGTTCCATTCGATCCCGTTCCTCGCCGGGGTCGCCTACGAACGCGCCGTCAACAGCACCGAATTGTTCGCCGGCTTGCGCGCCAACATCTTCGGCCGGCTCGTGAAATGAGCGGCGCGGGCCACGCGGGCCTAGAATTCCTTCACCGCCGCGATCAGCCGCTCGATGTCTTCCGGCCGCGACAGGCGATGGTCGCCGTCCTTGATCAGCGTCAGCACCACGTCGTCGCGCGAGAAGCGCGACACCAGTTCCTGCGCGTGCCGCCACGGCACGTCGGGGTCCTTAACGCCTTGCAGGATGTGCACCGGGCACCCGGTTTCGATCAGGCCGCCGAGCATGAGATGATCGCGGCCTTCCTCGATCAGCCGCTTGGTGATCGGATAGCCGCCTTCGGCGTATTCCGACGGCCGCGTCCAGAAGCCCTTCGTTTCGATCTCGCGCTTGATCGCGGGCGAGAACTGTTTCCACATCAACTCCTCAGTGAAGTCGGCCGCCGGCGCGATCAGCACCATGCCGGCGATCGGCGCCGCGTCCGTGCGCCTGGCCAGCGCGCGCGCCATGAGCAGCGCCAGCCAGCCGCCCATCGACGAGCCGATCACCACCTGCGGACCTTTGGCGAAGCGCGCGTAGACCGCAACGCTCTCCTCCAGCCAGCGGCCGATGGTGCCGTCGGTGAATTCGCCGCCGGACTCGCCGTGGCCGGAATAGTCGAAGCGCACGCAGGCCCGGCCGTTTGCCGCGGCCCAGGCGTCGAGCGCCTCGGCCTTGGTGCCCTTCATGTCCGACTTGAAGCCGCCCAGCCAGAAAAGGCCCGGACCGGTGGCGGGGCTCTTGCCCTCCCGCAGCCGCACGGCGATGGTCCGCGCTGGCGGGGGTGATTCTATCGTCAGGGATGTCAGCAGGGCATCGGACATGCAGGCCTTCGCAGCGGTTCGGAGATGGACGAGAGCACACTAGCCACTTCTTCTCGCCGCAAGCCGGGCGCCTGCGCAAGAGGCGCGGTATGGCGCTGAACCCGGTCGGCCGCGCCAAGCCGCGCTCGCTCGCCGGCGCCGCCGTCCTGCAGGTCGTGCCGGCGCTGCGCGACGATCCGGCCGGCCACGCCGCCATCGACATCGCCATGACGCTGCTGCAATCCGGCGCGCGCGCCATCATCGCCGGCGACGGCGGGCCGCTGGTCGGCGAGTTGCGCGCCTTCGGCGGCGAGTGGCTGCCGATGGCGGCCGACACCATCAACCCGCTGCGCATCAAGCGCAACGCGCGCCAGATCGCGGACCTCATCGCCGGCGAGCGCATCGACATCGTGCACGCGCAGTGCGCGGGCGCCGCCTGGAGCGCGCTCGGTGCGGTGCGCAAGCAGCCGGTGTTCCTGGTGACGTCGTTCCCCGACCGGCTGGCGGCGGACAACTGGCCGGGCACGCTGTACCGGCAATCGCTGGCGCGCGGCGACCGCGTCATCGCGCCGTCGAGCTACGTCTCGATGGCGATGATCGAGCGTTACAGGATTCCGGCCGGCCGTATCACCGTGATACCGCGGGCCGTCGATACCGCCAGTTTCAACCCGGCCGCGATCAGTTCCGACCGCATCGCCGCGCTGCGCCGGGTCTGGGGGTTGCTGCCGCAGATGCGCGTCGTGCTGGTGTCCGGCCGCGTCGCGCCGTGGAACGGCCAGATGAGCGTGGTCGACGCCGCGCGGCTGTTGACCGCCGGCGGCGACCGCAACGTCGCCTTCGTGTTCGCGGGCGAGGACCGCAGCAACGCGCGTTACGCCGCAAGCCTGCGCGCGCGCGCGCGGCTGCACGGCATCGACACGCTGTGCCGTTTCATCGGCCATTGCCCGGACATGCCGGCGGCGCTCGCCGCCGCCGACGTCGTGGTGGTGCCGGCGCTGCAGCCGCCGATCTCCGGCCGCGCGGTCGCGGAAGCGCAGGCCGTCGGCCGGCCGGTCGTCACCACCTCCATCGGCATGCTGCCGGAAAACCTGCTGGCGCCGCCGCGCATGCGCGAGGAATTGCGCACCGGCTGGGTCGTGCGGCCGGGCAATGTCGGCGAATTGGCGAATGCGGTGCGCGCAGCGCTCGCGCTCAACACCACGGCCTACGAGGCTTTGGGGGCGCGCGCCCGCCAGTTCGCCGAATTCGTGTTCTCGCCCTCGAGCGTTGCCGAAGCCATCCGCGGGGTTTATACCTCGCTCCTGGCACGCGACGCCTGACACGCCCTTGACCGTCGGCAATCGCCCGCGCTTCGATTTTCCGGAACGCGCGGCACGGACGGCAAGGCTCTTGAAACCAATGATGTCGGCGCAGCCTTCGTCTGTGTGAATTTTACGTTTGCGTTGACGCTTCATTTTCGTTCGGCCACGGCGGCAACGCCCGCGCCGAAGTTCGAGGTCGCTGATCGGAATGTCGAGCCTGCCCGTGTATGAATCGTCGAACGTCGCAGAGCGCGGGCCGCAAGGCGCGGCGCCGGACGGATTGGCGAAGGCTCATGCGCGTTGCGTGCTGATCGTCACGCCGACGCTCGACGGCGGCGCCGCCGACGCCGGCGCTGTCGAGCTGACCCGCATCCTCTGCCACGCCGGCCATCGCGCCATCGTGGTGTCGCAGGCCGGACGCCTGGTTGCCGATGTCACCGCCGCGGGCGGAACCTTCGTGCCGCTCGACGTCGCCACCAACAATCCGGCCGTGATGCTGCGCAATGCCTTTACGCTGACGCGGCTGGTGCGCGAACATCGCTGCCAGATCATTCATGCCTTCGGGCGCGCGGGCGCGTGGAGCGCCTTCATCGCGGCGCGCATGCGCGGCGTTCCGTTCGTCACGAGCTGGTACAAAGGCTTCCGCGAGCAAAACGTCTTCAAGCGTCAGTACAACAGCGTGATGGCGCGCGGCGACCATGTGATCGCGGTGAGCGAGCAGATCGCGCAGCTCATCAACGACCGCTACGGCACGCCGTGGGACAAGATCGCGGTCGTGCCGTGCAGCATCGATCTCGAGCGCTTCGATCCGGCGCGTGTCAGCGCCGAGCGCGTCGCCGACATGCGGCGCGCCTGGGGCGTGGCGCGCGACACCAAAGTGATCCTCGTTCCCGGCCGCATCCTGCGCCGCAAGGGCCATCATCTCGTCGTGAAGGCCGCGAAACGCCTGAAGGAAATGGGGCTGAAGGATTTTCTGTTCGTGTTCGTCGGCGAGGATCGCGGCCGCACCCAATACACCGGCGAGCTCTGGGACCTGGCGCTGTCGACCGGCACCATGGACGTGATCCGCATGGCCGCGCCGGTTGCCGACATGCCGGCGGCTTATGCCGCAGCCGCCGTGGTGGCATCGGCGGCGGTGCAGCCCGAAGGCGCGCCCCGCGCCATTTTGGAAGCGCAGGCGATGGCGCGCCCGGTGATCGTGTCTGACCTGGCCGCCGGCACCGACGTCGTGCTCACCGCGCCTGGCGTGCCGGAGAGCCGGGTCGCGGGGCTTCGCTTCCACACCGGCGACGACGCCGCGTTGGCGGCGGCGTTGCTGCGGCTGTTCTCGATGCCGGAGCCGAGCCGCGCCACCATCGGCCAGCGGGGCCGCGACTGGGTGCTCGGCCATTTCGATGCCGACACCGTGGCCGACCAGACACTGCGGCTCTATGACGAAATCGTCCGCCGCGCCGAAGCCAAGCAGGCCGCCAGAACGGGGGAAATTTGAACAATTTGACGATGGTTCTTGGCGTTTTCGGTAACATCCGGCTAGGAACCGCGTTGACTTATTCGTCGTTTGTACCAATCTCTCGGAATCCGGGATGCGCCTGAGGGCGCTTCCGGCCGCCATCGTCGCAACAGCATAAGGAGACACTAGCCATTCGTCGTCCGATGAAGTCCGCGCTGCCCGCCCAAAAGGACGGCCCGCGCATCAACGAGGAGATCCGCGTCCGCGAGGTACAGCTGATCGATGCCACTGGCCACAACCACGGCCCCACGCCGATTCAGACCGCGCTAGAAATGGCGCAGACGGCAGGTCTCGACCTGGTCGAGATCGCCCCGAACTCCGAGCCCCCTGTCTGCAAGATCCTGGACTACGGCAAGTACAAGTTCCAGGCGCAGAAGAAGGCTGCCGAAGCCCGCAAGAAGCAGAAGGTCGTCGAGATCAAGGAGATCAAGCTCCGTCCGATGATCGATGACCACGACTACGAAGTGAAGATGCGCGCGATGAAGCGCTTCTTCGAAGAAGGCGACAAGGTGAAGATCACGCTGCGCTTCCGCGGCCGCGAAATGGCCCACCAGGAGCTCGGCTACAAGCTGCTCCAGCGCGTGAAAGACGACACCACGGCGATCTCCAAGGTGGAATCCGAACCCCGGTTCGAAGGCCGCCAGATGGTCATGCTGCTGGCGCCGCGCTGACGCCACTTGCACCGTCATTCCGGGACGCGGGCTTTAGCCCGCGAACCCGGAATCCAGCCCCCCACTCGAGCCTCCATATATTTTCTGGATTCCGGGTTCGCGTTTTCAGCGCGCCCCGGAACGGCAGAATATTTCACCGCCGCTCGGCTTCCCAGCTTCCCGAACAGTCGCCGCTCTTGCCGGCGCCGCGCCAGGTGCCGGCGCCGCCGTTGCCGGCGAGGCGGCCGGTGCCGTTAGCGCCCTGGCCGCCGAGGCGGATGCTGACCTGGACGGTGCCATTCGGTGCCACGGTACCGTCCATGGCGACCGAGGCCTCGCCCTCGTATTTGAAGCGGCCGTCGGCGACCCGCACGCCGTAACGGTAGGCCCGGTCGCAGGTGCCCTTTTCCGTGACGACCAGCACGCTCCAACTGCCGTCGAAACCGGTCGCCTGCGCCTGTCCGGCCCATCCTGCCGCCAGACCGGCCACCGCCAGCGTGAACCCCAAGCCCCGCCCCAAGCCCCGCATAATACCTCCTCATCGTGTTTCGGCCCGTCCGGGTCCGAAACACGTTCCATGCCTTTCCAAGGCCGCGAATCACCCGGCCGCACCGTTAACGCCCGAACGGGCAGAGGTTGCAAGGTTGGCCCGCCTCTGCCATAACGCCGCCCTTCGCCGCCCGGCTGATTAAGGGCTGCCGTGGCAGCGAAATCCGCTCAATTCCGAGCACCATGCTTGAGGCTTCGGCCTTGAGCTTATTTCCGGCCGTGCGGGCTCGCCCGCTCAGGACCGATCAGGAGAGCCAAATGCCCAAGCTCAAGACCAAGTCGGGCGCTAAAAAGCGCTTCAAGATCACCGCGCAAGGCAAGGTGAAATACCAGCAGGCCGGCAAACGTCACGGCATGATCAAGCGCAGCACCAAGCAGATCCGCGAACATCGCGGCACCAACGTGCTGTTCAAGACCGACGGCGACAACATCAAGAAGTACTTTCTGCCCAACGGCTGATCGTATTTTTTTGGCCGCTTCGAGCGGCGTTCGTCCCCGTTCAAACCGTTTGCAAGACAGCTCAGGAGATTTCACATGTCCCGCGTCAAACGTGGCGTCACGTCGCACGCCAAGCACAAGAAGGTTTTCAAGGCCGCCAAGGGCTATTATGGCCGCCGCAAGAACACCATCCGCATCGCCAAGCAGGCGGTGGAGAAGGCCGGCCAATACGCCTTCCGCGACCGCAAGCGGCGCAAGCGCACCTTCCGCGCGCTCTGGATCCAGCGCCTGAACGCCGCGGTGCGGCCGTTCGGTCTGAACTACTCGAAGTTCATCGACGGCCTCGCCAAGTCCGGGCTCGTCGTCGACCGCAAGGTGCTGTCCGACCTCGCCATCCATGAGCCGGCGGCCTTCGCCGCGATCGTGGAAAAAGCCAAAGCCGCGCTGCCGGCTCCGGCCGAAACGGCCAAGGCCACGGCGTAAGCCACAGCCACAGGGTGTCGTGCCCCGCGCAAGCGGGGCACCCAGTAACCACCGGCCTATCGTAATCTCGCGTGTGCAGGGGTTACTGGATCGTCCGCTGGAGCCTGCCCCCGCGCAGGCGGGGGCGGACGATGACGGTCAGTGCACGGGAAACCCATGTCCGACATCGCGCAACTTGATCAAGACCTGCTCGCAGCCGTCGCCTCGGCCAAGGACGAGGCGGCGCTGGAAGCCGTCCGCGTCGGCGCCCTCGGCAAGAGCGGCTCGGTGTCCGCGCTGCTGAAGACGCTCGGCGCCATGACGCCGGACGAACGCAAGGCGCGCGGCCCGGCGATCAACGGCCTAAAGGAGCGCGTGACGGCGGCGATCGCCGCGCGCAAGGACGAGCTTGCGGCCGCCGCGCTCGACGCCCGGCTTGCCAGCGAGACCGTCGACGTCACATTGCCGGTGCGCGAGCCTTCGGCCGAAGCCGGCCGCGTGCATCCGATCAGCCAGGTGATCGACGAACTCACCGCCATCTTCGCCGACATGGGCTTCGCCGTGGCGGAAGGTCCCGACATCGAGACCGACGACTACAACTTCACCAAGCTGAACTTCCCCGAAGGCCATCCGGCCCGGGACATGCACGACACGTTCTATTTCAATCCGAAGCCGGACGGCTCACGGCTGCTGCTGCGCACGCACACCTCGCCGGTGCAGGTCCGCACCATGCTGACGAAGAAGCCGCCGATCCGCGTGATCTGCCCGGGCCGCACCTATCGCAGCGATTCGGACCAGACCCACACGCCGATGTTCCACCAGGTCGAAGGCCTGGTGATCGACAAGGGCTCGCATCTCGGCCACCTGAAGTGGATCCTGCAGGAATTCTGCAAGGCCTTCTTCGAGGTCGACAACGTCAACATGCGCTTCCGGCCGTCGTTCTTCCCGTTCACCGAGCCGTCGCTGGAAGTCGACATCCAGTGCAAGCGCGACAAGGGCGAGATCCGCTTCGGCGAGGGCGAGGATTGGCTGGAGATTCTCGGCTGCGGCATGGTGCACCCGAACGTGCTGCGCAATTGCGGCTACGACCCCGACGAGTACCAAGGCTTCGCCTGGGGCATAGGCATCGACCGCATCGCCATGCTGAAATACGGCATGCCGGACCTGCGCGCCTTCTTCGA